>JACWEH010000004.1 GCA_014653585.1 Pelagibacterales bacterium SAG-MED38
TTCTTTATTGATAGAAATGACAATCTCTATGTAAATGAAATTGCACCTAGAGTTCATAATTCTGGACATTTAACTATTAATGCATTTAATATTAGTCAATTTGAAAATCATGTAAGAGCTGTCTGTTCTTTAGAGCAAATTCCTTTAAAAAAATTACATAATGCAGAAATGGTTAATCTTATTGGTAATCAAATTACACCTTTTAGACAAAATCTTAATCTAAATGATAATGAATTTTTTTTTGATTATCTTAAAAAAGAAATTAAAGAAAAAAGGAAAATGGGTCATTTAACCAAAATTTTTTAATGTTTAAAATAATTGAAGGAAACTTTGAAAATTCAGATGTAAGTGAGCTTCTAAGAAAGCATTTTTTAGAGCTTAAAGAGGCCTCACCTGAAGGAAGTGCACATGTTCTTGATATCGAAGGTTTAAAAGTACCATCTATTAAGTTTTATAGTTTATGGGATAATAATAAATTAATAGGTTGTGGTGCTCTCAAAATTTTAGAAAAAGATCATGGTGAATTTAAATCAGTGAGATTACACGATGACTTTAGAAAAAAAGGTAATGGAATTAAACTTATCAATCATTTATTTGATGAAGCTAAGAAATTGAATATCAAACGAATTAGTGTAGAGACGGGTGCTGGAATATTCTTTAAACCAGCAAGAAAATTATTTGATTTATGCGAATTTAAGCCCTGTGAGCCATTTGCACACTATAAAAAAGATAAAAATTCAATTTATTTGTCAAAGTTAATAAACAACACTTAAAATTAAAATTTGAATTTGTAATCTATTTTGTTGACAAAACTGATTAAATTATAAAGAAATTCGTTATTACTTAATTTTAAGTAATATATTAACAAAACAATAAAGTAAGAAGAAAAATATGAGTCTACAAGGAAAAGTAAAATGGTTCAATCCGACCAAAGGTTTTGGTTTTATTGAAAGAGAAGATAAAGAAAAAGATGTGTTTGTACATGTTTCAGCGGTTAGAGATGCTGGTATGAACGGTTTAGATGAGGGTCAAGCTTTGACTTTCGATGTTGAAGATGGTCCTAAAGGTCCTTCAGCAGTTAACTTAAAAACTGCATAATTTTCATTATATCAATTATTGGCTATAATATTTGCAATTCGTTTTTATTTGCATAATTATAGCCAATAAACTAATTCATAATTAAACAATTAAATTTAAAATGATAGGTATTTTAGGTGGTATGGGTACGCAGGCTGGCCTAGACTTTTGCAATAAACTCGCAATATTAAATAGAGGAAAAATAGACCAAGAATATCCACTTTTTGTACTTTTTAATAAATCTAATATTCCAGGACGGCCAGAGTCAATTGGTGTTCAGACAAAGAATTTATCTAATAAATCAAAAAATAAAAAAGTTGAGAAAAAATATTTATTAGTATTAAAAAGTTTATTACATGGATGTAAAGTGCTTAAAGAAAGTAAATGTAAATTTATTGTTATCCCTTGTAACACTGCTCATTATTGGTATGAAGATTTAAAAAAAAAAATAAATTTGCCAATCGTCAACATGCCTAAAGAAGTATTCAATCATACGAAAAAAAAGTGTAAAAAAAACTCAACAATTGGACTACTTGCAACAGAGGGTACATTAAAAACAGGTATATATAACAAATTTTTTGATAGTGACTATAATTTAATTTTTCCTAATAACTCTTTACAAAAAAATTCAGTAAATAAAGCCATCAAGCTTGTCAAAATGGGTAAAGTAAGGGAGGCAAGTAAAACAATAAAACCAGCGATTGAATTTTTAGTAAAAAAAAAATGTAAAAAAATAATACTTGGTTGTACAGAATTACCTATAGCTATATTTGCATTTAAATCATTCCAAAAAATAAAAACTTCTAAGATATTTTTAGATCCTAATTTGATATTAGCAAATGCAGCAATGAGGAGATACCTCAAGAAATGAGATCTAATGATAAGCCTTATATTTTACATGTTGCAGAAAAAATCTATCTAGAAATATCTACAATCAAAAATAAAAATAATAGTTTTTCAAATACTGATGCAATAGATACATTTATTGGATCGGAAACATATAATGAAATAAGTAGTGGTAAATTTCATGATGAGTGGTTTAAACAGTTAGAAAATGAGAAAAAAAAAATACCTGATGAAACATTAAGATTACTCAAAATTCAAAGGCAAATGATGATCAAACAATTAATTCAATATCCTGAACTTTATTACACCAAAAGCAACATTCCCTTAAAAATTTCACAACGTGCTTTTGATAATTTATGGAGAATGTGTGAGAGTTATGAGCTGTGGTGTAAAGAGACCAATCAAAAAGAGTTAATATTATTAAATATTACAGATTAATTTTTTTTCTGAAGCCTCTTGTGTGTAAGTTTAATTCTTTTTTCAACTAAAAGAATTATGTCTTTATTTAGTTCTTTCACATTATTTTGTCTAACTATCTTTTGATGAGTTATATTTACTCGATGCTTAACTAGGTTTTTTAATTCTTTGTTAATATCATTCTTATAATTATTTTTTGAAACTTCCTCTTTAAGGTAACCTAATGAACTTTTTCCAGTTTTCTTTTTAAATTCATTATCAAGTATTATTTGTGCACTTGCTTTAAATACATTACCTGATGATGCAACCGTGAACGCTGGTCCTAAAAGACTTGCTACTTGAACGAAACCAGTCAAAAACACAAATGACATTAAAAAAAGGCAAATTTTTAAAGATCTTAAAATCATATCTATAAGCTATTTGATTTGCTAGATTGTCTCAATTAAATAATTGTCCAAAATAAGCTTTAATATTCAAAAGAATATTGATAATTGACTTAATTTCATAACGTTTTTAAGCATGGTAAAAATATTCCCATTTATATTTATAATTCTCTGGTCTTCAGCATTTATAACAACAAAGCCAATAATAGATAATAGCAACCCTTTTTCTGCATTAGCCTTTAGATTTTTTTTGGTTGCGATAGGTTTTTACTTATTTTCAGTTTATTCGAAGTGCTCAATTATAATTAATAGAAGGAACTTAATTGAGTCTTTTTTTAGTGGAGTTCTTTTTCATGGTCTCTATTTAGGTGGTGTCTTTTATTCTATATCAATTGGTATGCCCACTGGTATAGCTGCATTGATAGTTACCCTACAACCAATTCTTACAAATTTATTAAGCGGACCCATACTCGGTGAGGAGATAACTATCAAGCAATGGTTCGGCGTTTTACTTGGATTTGTTGGTGCTGGATTAGTATTAGGTTTAGACGTTGGTTCAGGAATACCTTTGTTAGGATTAATTGCAACGTTAATTGCATTAATTGCAATTACTGCATCGACTATTTGGCAAAAAAAATTAAGTGGTAACTTACCTTTGCCTGTTAGCAATTTTTATCAAGCAGTTGGTGGGTGTATATTTCATATATTAGTAATAATTTTTTTTGTTGAACCATATATTGAGTTCTCTCAAACATTTATTATCGCAATGGGTCATCAAATATTTCTAGTATCATTTGGTGCATTCACAATATTAATGTATTTAATTAAAAATAATTCAGCAAGTAAGACTGTTTCAGTTTTTTTTTTAATTCCTGCTACCTCAGCTTTCATGGCCTGGTTTTTTTTTGAATGAAAACTTAACAATTATAGATATTTTAGGTTTTTTTATTACTTCTATAGGTGTTTATATTGCTACAAGAGATTAAAATTATTATATTTTATTTAAATTACTTAAAAGATATACAATCAGAAGTTTAAAGTAAAAATGGTTATGGCTAAATATAAATCAGATATTGAAATTGCTCGAAAAGCTAAAATGAAGCCCATAAATAAAATTTTAGCTAAAATAAAAGTTCCTGACAAGAGTAGCGCATTTAGCCCAATGGGCAGGCATATAGCAAAAATTAATTTTGAGTTTTTAGATAAACTTAAGAAAAAAAAAGATGGTAACTTAATTTTGGTTACTGCGATTACACCTACACCAGCTGGGGAGGGAAAAACTACCACCTCTGTTGGTTTAAGTGATGGATTAAATAAAATCGGAAAAAAATCAATTGTTTGCCTTAGAGAACCAAGTTTGGGCCCCTCGTTTGGGATGAAGGGTGGTGCTGCTGGAGGTGGTTATGCACAGGTAGTTCCAATGGAACAGATCAACTTGCATTTTACGGGTGACTTTCATGCAATTACATCAGCACATAATCTGCTATCAGCTTTAATTGATAATCATATTTATTGGGGAAATAAACTTAACATAGATGAAAAAAGAATTGTCTGGAAGCGTGTGATGGATATGAATGATCGTGCATTACGATTTATTGAAATAAATACAAGTGGAGTCGCAAAAGATCATAAAAGATTTGATGGGTTTGATATCACAGTTGCATCTGAAGTGATGGCAATTTTTTGTCTCTCTAATGACTTAAAAGATTTGGAAAATAAAATTGGTAACATTACATTTGCTTATGATAAAGATGGAAAGCCATTATATGCAAGAGATCTTGATGCTCACGGTCCTATGACTGTTTTGCTCAAAGAGGCAATTAGGCCTAACGTAACACAAAGCTTAGAAAATAACCCTGCAATTATTCATGGAGGTCCCTTTGCAAATATTGCTCATGGGTGTAATACAGTTATTGCGACTAAAGCAGCTTTAAAATTGTCTGATTATGTGGTTACAGAAGCAGGTTTTGGTGCTGATCTTGGAGCTGAAAAATTTTTAAATATCAAATGTAGAAAATCAGGTTTAGTCCCAAGTTGTGTTGTAATCGTGGCAACTGTAAGGGCTTTAAAAATGCATGGTGGTGTTGAAAAAGAGGATTTAAAAAAAGAGGACATCAATGCTTTAAAAAAAGGTTTGGTAAACTTAGACAGGCATATATCTAATATAAAAAAATTTGGTTTAGAACCAATTGTAGCGATTAATCATTTTGCACTTGATACATCTAAAGAGGTAAAGACTGTTTTAAATTTTTGTAAAGATAAAAAAGTTGAGGTAAGTGAATGTAAACACTGGGCTAAAGGTGGAAAGGGCGCAAGCGATCTAGCAAAAAAAGTTGTAAAAATTTGTAAAAAGAAAAAAAGTAAATTTAACTTCTTGTATAAAGATAATCTTAAATTATGGGATAAAATTGAATTGATTGCAAAAAAAATTTACAGAGCTGGTAGAATTACTGCAAGTAATGAAGTTATAAAGGAATTGGATAAATTTGAAAATAATGGACACGGACATTTACCTGTTTGTATAGCTAAGACTCAATATAGTTTTTCTACTGACCCAAAACTTAAAGGTGCTCCATCAAATCATGAAATACCAATTAGAGAAGTGAGACTGTCATCAGGGGCAGAATTTGTAGTTATCATCTGTGGGTCAGTAATGACAATGCCAGGACTACCAAAAGTACCCGCGGCAAATAAAATTAAATTGAATAAAAAAGGTGAGATAGACGGACTGTTTTAATCTAATTTTATAACAAATTAAATTTTTTTGTTATTTATGATCGTTTTCAACAAATGATACATTAATGGGATTTTTTTTTTATCAATCTTTCTTAAGACATAAGGGGCAATTTCTCTAACAAGTTGTTCACCCTCTAAAGTATCTCTGGGCATAAATTTTTTTTTTGCTGCTGCAAAGGTAAGACCTTTACCAAGAAAATCTCCCATTTTACTATTTCTTCCACCTATAGCACTTACGTATAAGTCGCCGATACCTGCTAGCCCAAATATTGTTGACGCGTCTCCTTTAAAATATTTAATTAAAAATTTCATCTCATTAACACTTTTTTGAAATAAATCTGACTCAGCGTTTAAATTTTGACCTGTACCAATAACCATTGCATATATATTTTTAATTGCTGAAGAAATTTCAATACCAATAGTATCTTTTGAAAATTCAGTTAAATAATATTTGGTAGATATAAGTTTTCCAATCCATTCAGCTATTTTAATATTTTTATTAGCAACAACCACACTAGTCTTATTCTTTTTGGCTAATTCTTTAGCTAAACAAGGTCCTTTTAATACTGATACATTTGATGCGTTATAATTATTTTTTAATAAATCTGAAATTGTTAAAATTTTTTTCTTTTTTTTATCATACTTTAATCCTTTAGTAAGTACTAACAAAGGGGTTTTAATACTCGAATCTTTTAATTCTTTTCCAATAAAATCTATACCAGCAAGACTAAGTGCAATTACTATTAAATCAAATCTTTTCTTATATATATCTTTTGAATAATTAATAAATTTTAATTTTTTTGGAAGATTAAGCTTTAAAGATGGATGAAACTTTTTCTTTGAGGCTAGATTTTTAATAAAAATTTTATTGTATGGCTCTGTGATAGTAACAAGATTATTGTTTTCCAAACAAGGAATTGAAAAGGCAGAACCCATGGCTCCACCACCAATAATCAATATTTTACTCATATAATTTTATTAAATTTAACAATTATAAACATTTCAACTAACACTCGAACGAAGCTTAACATAGAATTTCTAAATATAAAATTACTTATAATTTATATTAATATAGGTTTATTTATACTTTAAATATAAAAAAATTTGTCGTTAATGATAAATTAATTTTAGCTTAAAAATTTAAAATGCAAAATCATAAATTTAAATTTACTGAATTTTTACTAAATAAAAATTATAATTTTAGTAGGGATTCTGTTTTAAAATACTTACCATCACATTTATTAATTGATGCGTACAAATGTATATCAAAATGGGAGGGCTATCGACCCACCCCTTTGTTAAATTTAACTAAACTAAATAAGGATTTAAAACTTAATAATATATTTTACAAAGACGAGTCAAAAAGATTTTACTTAAAATCTTTTAAAGCTTTAGGTGGGATTTTAGATCTTTTTAAAATTTGATTTTCATGAGTATTTTCTATTGCTTCATAAATTTCATATTTGTTATTCCCAAATCTTGTGATTATTACAGAAATTTCTTTTTTTAACCTAACTAATTTTTCAAGAATATATTCTTTTGAAAAATCAATATTCAATTCATTTAATTCATTTAATGATTTAATTGGATATTGACCTTTTCCATCATAACCCATGGTTACTGTTTTTAAAATTCCTGGCAAAAAATCATTAAGCGAGTCTAAATCTGACTTTTTTTCTATACTAACATATCTTGTTGTTCTAATGTTTAACTTATTAACAAAATCCTTTTCAGCCAAGCGATGTTGTATCAATCTATTTACAGATGGTTTTGGATTAACTGTTTTTGATTTATTAATTTCGTTTAAAGTTTCATATGGAATATTTTCAAATTCATAAGTAATTATATCTACTTTCTTTACAAATTCCTCAACTTTATTTTTATCCTTGTAATTCCCAAACACGAATTCATCGCAAAAATTTTGTGCAGGTGAATCTTGATCATCAGAATAAATTATAGTTTTAATATTTAATTTTTTAGCAGCAAGGGATAACATGCTGCCTAATTGTCCACCACCAAGAATTCCTAATCTAATTTCTGACATCAAATTATTTTGGATTTTTTTTTACTGACTTTGTTTGAGAAATTCTCCAACTTTTAAGTTTAGATTTAACAATAGGATTATTATTTGATATAATTGATGCTGCAAGTATAGCTGCATTTATTGCTCCATCTTCTCCTATAGCCAACGTTCCTACAGGAATTCCTTTGGGCATTTGCACAATGGACAATAAACTATCTAAACCCTTAAGTTTTTTACTTTCAATAGGCACACCTAACACCGGTATTTGAGTTAGAGCTGCAATCATCCCTGGTAAATGTGCAGAGCCACCAGCACCTGCTATAATTACACCAATATTATTTTTTTCAGCTATTAGTGCATACTCATACATACTTTTAGGTGTTCTATGGGCTGAAATAATTTTAACTTCGAAAGGAACATTAAGTATTTTAAGTATCTTTTTTGCTAATTTCATTGTTCTGAAATCAGATTGACTTCCCATAACAATAGAAACTTTTAAATTTTTTTTTTTGTTCATGAACTTGTTTATTAAAACTTTATTTCAAAAATTTCTTGAAATTTCAATAAATTAATAGAAATTCAATTACATATTGATATGCTTGAATATAAATGAATTCATGAAATTTAAAATCGACAATTTACAGTATTGCAATTGGTCCAGAAATGTATTTGAGATTAATAGAGAAGCTAAATTAGATGCTGTTCATGTGACCATTGTTTATCATGAGGATTATGATGAATTTTTAGATGAAATTAAAAAATGGCAAAAACTTTTTGATGAAAATTCGGACTTAATTTTTCATGGAACAAGCCACAAAGATATTGAAAAAGCTCAATTAGAGAAAAAAACTGCAATTTTTTTTGGATTCCAAAATTGTTCTCCAATTGAAGATGATATTCGTTTAGTTGAAAAAATTCATAATTTAGGATGTCGTTTTATGCAACTAACCTATAATAACCAATCACTTCTTGCGACTGGTTGTTATGAAAAAAATGATAGCGGAGTTACTAATTTTGGACGAGAAGTAATAAAGGAAATGAATAGAGTTGGGATTGTAATTGATATGTCTCACTCTGCCGAAAAAAGCACTTTAGACGCGATTGATATAAGTGAAAAACCAATAGCAATTACTCACGCAAACCCAAGTTTTTGGCATGCTGCTAAAAGAAATAAATCTAATAATTTGCTAAAAGTTTTAAGTGATAGCGGTGGAATGTTGGGTCTTTCGTTGTATCCACATCATTTAAAAGATAACACAAATTGTTCTTTGGAGAGTTTTTGTGAAATGGCAGCCAGAACATCTGAAGTAATGGGTGTTAAAAATATCGGTATTGGATCTGATCTTTGCCTAAATCAACCTAACAAAATTGTTGAATGGATGAGGAATGGCACATGGTCTAGGAATAAAAATTATGGTGAAGGCTCAAAAAACAAACCTGGTTTTCCTAAACAACCAGATTGGTTTCAAGATTCAAGGGGTTTTTTAAATTTAGAAAGAGGTTTAAAAAAAGTTGGATTTTCAGAAATAGAAACCGATGGGATACTTGGTAATAATTGGTATAATTTTTATAAAAATATTTAAATAATGAGAGTAGAATTAAGAGACCCAAATATAATAATGAAATTATCAAGGCTTGGATCATTTCATCAATCTAAATTATCATTTCTGAGAAGTTTTTTAGATGAGTTTAAAGATTGGGATTATAATAGAGACTCATTTAATTTAGATAAAAGTGGTCATGGAATAGCAGTATATTCATTTAAAAAAAAAGATAGAGTTTACTCATTAGTTTGTTTTGCAAATAAAATTGATGATAATGAGAGATCTGATAGGGTTATTGCAACAAAATGGGATGCAGCTTTTACTTTGCATGATGGGGTTCCAACGAAAAATGATATCAAAAGATTGAAGAATGAAGTGCCAAGACAAGAAGTTGGTAGACTTTCCTATAAAGAATTAACACTTTCAAGAGCTAATAAATCAGTGAGAGTTTTTAATCATGTTGTAGAATGTTTAAGTAATGGAAATCAGCCAGATCTAAAACTTTTAGAAAAAGTTGGATACCTTTATAGAACTACAGCTGTTTATGGTTCTGGAAAGTTTGGTTTAGCAGATAGATTCAGAATAAAAAATAGAGAAGAAATTAATGGGCCCTTTAGGTTGGAAATGATGCTCGTTTACATGGTTAGACAATTTACTTTCGACCAAGTAAACCATGTTGCAAAATATAAAAATCCAAAAAAAGCAGTAACCTTAGATTTTAAAATTTGTAAAAATTTAGGGATTGGAAATTCAACAGGACTTGGAATGGCACCTTTTATTGTGAATCATCCAACACTATTACATAATTGGATTTTTTCTAGAGAGACAGCACTTAAAAAAATAAGGGAGATAAAAAAGGTAGATTTAAAAAAAAGCAATCTTTTTAAAAGTTGTGTAAAAAGGTCTATTAAAAATCTCACTAGCTGGAACACTGAGAGTGAATTTCAAGCAAAAAAAATAAATTCACTCACTATAAATGTAAAAAAATTTTTAAGATTTATTGAAAATGATTTTGATTTTACGAGTGAATATCCTTTCAATCAAATTTATTTATGGCTTGAAAAAGAAGTTTGTGATGAAACTATAGAATATATAGTATCTATGATGATGGAACCATTTGATGAGATTATTAAACCTTTGAGAGAGAATATGAGCTCAGATGAGGAAAAATATTTTAGAATTCCCACGAACAGAACAGTTTCGGAATTAAAAAATATTTTAAAACTTAGATATCCAGATATTCTAAAGATTAATTTTAAAATTAAAGAAAATTTCAAAAATTTTTGGTTTATTTCTAAGAATAAAGAGGAACCTAGATATGCTGACCGTTTCGAAGAAAATGGTTCTAAACTAGAACAACCTCTAGCCATCGCAAGAGATATCAAAATATTATATGATAAATTAATTAATGCAAAGGAAGGTTTAACTGTTGATAAATTTTTATTAAATAATTCTGATTTGAGACATGTAATAAGAAGAGCTTTTATAATTGAAAAATTTCAATATGCCGAAATTCAAGACAATACTATCAGTAAAAATGTAATACCTATTGATATGCTAAGATTAAAATTATCTTTTTTTGGTGCCCTAAAATATGATCCCAGATCTGACAAGTGGTTGAGAATTTGTATGTTTCAAGGAGCTCCCCTTCCTCATGAACTTAAAAATTTTAGTGAGCAATGGGTTTACAATTAATTCAAAATTTATGAAATCTTTGAGCGAAATCGAGACTACTTCTAGGCGCGCAAGTAGAGCTTCAGGTTTTTCTTGGGGAATAAGTGAAGAAGTTGGAAAAAGTATAAGATTATTAGAAATATTTAATTTTAAAGGAATAAAAAATTTAAATGATTATCTTAATGAAAGAATGAATAAAAAATTTGAACATTCTAGTTTAATAAAAAAAGACAATAAACCAAAAAAATTCTCATATTGCCCCATTCTTTTGGGAATAAGTTTTTTAGATCAAATTAATAATCTTGAAAAATATGATAAGATTAATTTTTCAAATATCGCATATCCATTGCTGTTTCTATCTTTCCTGAGCAGAAGTTCCGAAGTAATTGGAAAAAAGATTTATTTTAAATTTGATAATCAAGAGTTCTTAATGAATATAAATGTTAACATTGCATCAAATTTACTTAATGAAAATTGTCCAAATTTTGCTAAAAATGCTCAAGTTATATTTATTAAAAATGAGGATAATTTTCATGAACAAGATTGGAAAAGTTTATATCGTTTATCTGAACAAACATTCGTTGATGAATCAGAGAGTTTGAAGAAGGGAGCTGCTGGAGCAGGTTTAACTGACAATGACTAAAAAAAATTTTAAAAATTTGGAGGATATTAATAACAATTATGAGTTAAATGATATTTGTGATGAATGTAAAAAAATTGATGAAAGTGTTACCCAAAATTTAATTCTAACTGGATTTAAAATTTGTAAATCATGTAGAATCTCAAAAACGATTTTTCCAATTTAGATACTATTTATTGGTAAAGCATTCATTCTACTCATAACAAAAGATATTGATAAAAAGGCAATAATTAAAAAAGATAAAAATACTATTCCAAAAGATTTGAAATTAGATTTCAAATTTAAAATTTGTTTTGTTGAAATAATTAATCCTGCAAAAATCCAGAATTGAGTGAGAAAAATGATTGGTATCATTAATTCAGGAGTTAACGCAAAAAATCTTATTAGACCTGGAGCATGAGCAAAACCGACTGCTACTAAAACTTTTTTAAAAGGTACTTTTGTTTGTTTATCAGGAAATAATTTTACTCCAATTACATATATAAAGATTGCCCAAATGAACCAGGTTAAAATTGCTGTGAGACCAGACATCCCTATTGATGTCTTTACTACTGTGTTGGCAGCAACTGCTCCTGCTACACCATCTAATATCATTATTAGACCAGCAAAATATATTGCAGCTTCACCAAAATTTTTATTATCGCTATAAAGCGATTTATCCAATTTTATAGATTTAAAGATTATGTTTAAAAATTCAGCAAACATTTATTTTTTTTTATTTTTTTGTTCCTTGTACGATACAATCAACGGAAACAGTAATAATGCAATGGCGATAATAATGCAAACTGCAATAATGAAACCTTTTATCATTTATGTTTTTAAGGGAAGCGTTAACTCCACTAAAAAATAATTAACTCGAAACCACTTCCCTTGTGTTAGCGTTGTAAGACTCCTTAAACGGAATATCAACTATCACAGCATCCACAGGTGTGCCTGGAGTGTTTGAATACTTGTCTGGTAAATGAACTTTAAATTTCTTTCCAACTTTACCCTTTGGGAAACCGTTAGCATTCAATGTTCCATCAAAAGGTACATATCCCATAGCTATATTTGTTTTTTTTTCTGGGTGATACCAAGGTGATGTTACAAAACCTACTGGATCACCACCATCTATATTAGATATTAACCAAAAATCTGGTGCATAATCATCAATGGGCTTACCTCCTAATTCAAGACCAACTAATTGTAACTTATATGGTTTTTTTCCAGCTTTAATTTCATCACCCATTTTCTCAAGAGCTTTTTTTCCGACATAATCAGAAGTTTTTTTCCATTCACCTTTTCCTGACAAAGAAACTTGATAACCTAAATTACACTGGTAAGGGTTATGTTGTTGATCCATATCTTGACCCCAAGAAAGAATTCCAGCCTGAATTCTTCTATGGTGAGCAGGAGCAATAACCATTAGTTGGTGTTTCTTTCCCGCTTCAAGTACAGCATTCCACATTTCATCAGCATATAAAGTTGCATCTCTTAAATATATTTCATAACCTGCTTCACCTGAAAATCCTGATTGAGAGATAACACAACTTCTTCCAGCAACCTTAACCTCAGCTAAACCATAGAATGGCATATTTTCTAAATCGACTTGATCACCTAATAAATCTTTCATAAGTGCTTTTGATTTAGGTCCTTGAATTTGAACAGGACATGCATCAATCTCTTCTATGGTACAATTAAATTTATTGTCTGCATTAACACCCTGAAGATACATTCCTATATCAGAATCTGATAGAGAAAACCAAAATTCATCTTTTGAAATTCTTAAAAGTATGGGATCATTTAAAACCCCTCCATAAGCATTACATAAAATTACATATCTTGCGCGCATAGGAGAAATTTTTGTTGCGTCTCTTGTTATTACATAATTGACTAATTTTTCTGCATCAGGACCTTTCACTTGAATTTGTCTCTCTACAGCAACATTCCACATAGTTACATGATTTACAATTGCATCATATTCAACCATTGCTCCACCATCCTCAGGTTTTACATATCCTCTCGGATGATAAATTCTATTATAAACCGTAGCTCTCCAACAACCAGCCTGCATTGATAAATGCCAATATGGTGACTTCCTTACTCTTGTTGAAATCAACATTTCAACTTTTGTTGGTCCACTTTGTCTTAAATTATAAGGTACTTTACGATCAGATTGATCTACTGAAGTAAAATGCTTTAATTTTTTATAGTCAAATTCTTTAGACATAACTATTCTCCTTCAACCACTTGTTAGTTTCCTTCAAGCCGCCGAATGTATAAATGTGAAAAAAATCAGTATGAGATTTAACTTTCCCAATTAAATCATTAGGGTCTTTAGGTTTTAATAAATCTAACGCCTTAGTAAAATTAGATTTAAGAAAATTTAAGGAATTTTTTGCTCCAACAATATTAGCAAATTTAATTAAACTTGATATTTTTAGAGGTCCAGTAATTCCCACATGAACTGGTACGCTTTGTTTAGAGACAAAATCTATAATAGGCTGAGGATCTAATAACCACTGTGTTACTATATAATCGGCATAAGGCTTTTTATCTATCATAGCTTTTTCTAAATCTGAGTTGGATATATCAGGACTCCCCTCCGGGTGTCCAGCAATTCCTATTGTCATCTTCTCAAAATAACCAGTCTCCAAAAGTTGAAAAGAACTGTCAAATTTTCCCATTGGTTCTCTTCCACCACCAATTACTAAAACTTGTTTAACTCCGCCATCTTTACATCTGGAAACATAATCTTTGAGTTGTTTTTCATCCTGCATTGATCTTGCAGGAAAATGAGGAACAGGATTAAAACCCTTTTTAACTAGCTCAACTGCTTGTTGTGCTGTCTCTTTGTAGTCCCCACCTGGTAACATAGTTATATAAATATCATTTACAGAAGGTACTGTATCAAGATCTGTTGTTGGGCTTATTTCGAGAGAAAAATTCATTTTGTAGATCATTATCTTTTTTGAAAAAGCTGTCAAAGAAATTTATTAAATGACACTATAAAATTTGTTGCTTAAAATTGAGCAGGTTGTTAATTATTTGAAATCATGAAGATTATATTAATTATGGGTTTACCAGGCTCTGGTAAAACAACTTTGGCTTCAGAGTTAGTGCCTTTACTTAAAGCGAAATGGCTAAATGCTGATGAGGTTAGAAAAGAAGCAAACGACTGGGATTTTTCGGCTGAGGGAAGAACTCGACAAGCCAAAAGAATGTGGACGAAAGCACAAGAGTATAAAAATCAAGGCAATTATGTTGTTGCTGATTTTATTTGTCCAACTCCTGCTGCTAGAGCACTTTTCCCAGCAGATTTTATTGTATGGGTAGATACTATAAAAGAGGGCAGATTTGATGATACTAACAGGATGTTTGTAAAACCAGATAAGTATAACTTTCATGTTACTACTCAAGATGCTAAAAATTGGGCACCAAAAATATTTAAGGAAATATAGATATGTCTTATAAATGGGACAATAAAAAACCAACTGCTCAAATGTTAGGAAGATGGCAACCATTTCATAATGGACACTATTCTTTATTTAAAGAAATAATAAAAAAAACTGGACAAGTTTGTATACAGATCAGAGATGTTCAAGGTGTAGATGATAATCCTTTTGACTTTGAAACAGTAAAAAAAAATATTGAAGATAAACTTAATCCAGAATTTGAAGGACGTTTTCAAATTATGTTGGTTCCTAATGTAACAAATATTTGTTACGGACGAGGCGTTGGCTATAAAATAGAGGAAATTAATTTACCTGAAGAGATACAGAAAATATCAGCTACAAAGATAAGAGCAAAAATGAGGGAAGAAGGTAAGCTTAAATAATTTCAAATGAATATTAGGACCATTAAATATAACAAAGATATAGCAAGAGTAGTAATCAATGATCCAAAAACATATAATTCGTTATCAAGTAAAAATCTTAACGATCTAATAAGTATTTTCAAAAAATTAGATAAAGATAAAAAAGTTAAAGTAATAATTCTTGAGGGTGCTGGAAAAGGATTTAGTGCAGGCCATAACTTAAAAGAAGTTAAAAATTTAAAGAAAAAAGACAAATACAATAAATTATTTAATCTTTGCTCAAAGTTAATGCTTCAAATAGTAGAGGGTAGAAAACCTGTTATTGCAAAGGTTCATGGAGCAGCATACGCTGCAGGTTGCCAATTAGTTGCTAGTTGTGATTTAGCTTATAGTACTAAAGATGCTATTTTTGCAACCCCAGGAGTTAATATAGGATTATTTTGCAGCACACCTATGGTGGCTGTAAGTAGGAAGATTAATAAAAAACATATGATGAAAATGCTTCTTACCGGTGAACCAATAAGAGCAAATTATGCAAAAGAAATCGGTTTAATTAATGATTGTTTTGCAAAGTCAAAACTCAATAGTGAAATTTTTAAAATTGCAAAAAAAATTTCGACAAAATCTAATCTTACAATTAAAATCGGTAAACAAGCTTTTTACAAACAATTAGAAATGCCATTAAAAAAAGCTTATTCCTATACAAGTAAAGTGATGACGACAAATATGATGGCCATGGACGCTAAAGAGGGTATTTCAGCTTTTCTTGAAAAAAGAAAACCCATTTGGAAAAATAAATAAAATTATATAATGAGCAATATTGAAAAAATTGATAAAATTTGCTGTGGTCCCGGATATGCTAGTCCATCCGAAGCAATTAAAGCACCAAATGAAAAACTTTTATATACAATAGCAATTTACACCGGAACTGGAATTCAAAAACCTGATTATCTTGCAACTGTTGACGTTGACCCAAACAGTCCAACTTATTCAAAAGTTATTCATCGTCTAGAGATGCCAGGAATTGGAGATGAATTACATCATATGGGGTGGAATGCGTGCTCTTCATGTCATGGTGACTCTGGAATGAGTAGAAAATATTTATTAGTTCCAGGTGTCAGGTCAAATAATATTCATGTAATCGATACTGCATCAAATCCATTAGCTCCAAAAATTCATAAAGTGATTAAAGGTTCAGAAATAAAATCTAAAACAAACTTATCAGGCCCTCATACAGTGCACTGTTTAGGCTCTGAAATTATTATTTCTTTTCTTGGTAACGCCAAAGGGGAAGCTCCAGGAGGTTATTTACATCTGAATAAAGATTTTGAAATTGTAGGAAGGTGGGAAAATTCAATGGGAGATATTCCTTTTAGCTATGATTTTTGGTATCAGCCACGTCACAATGTTATGGTTAGTTCAGAGTGGGCTGCTCCTAATACTTTTATGCCAGGTTTTGATCTTGAAGAAGTAGGGCATCTAAAATATGGACGCAGACTTCATATTTGGGATTTTAAAAAAAAAGAACCAATTGAGACGATGTATCTTGGAGAGGATGGTTTAATACCTTTGGAAGTAAAATTTAAACATGATCCTAATAGTACTCATGGATTTTGCGGTGCAGCGCTTAGTTCAAATGTTATTCATTTTTGGAAATCTAAAGATGGAAAATGGGAATGGGAAAAAATTATAGATATTGATAATGAACCCCACCCTGATTGGCCTATTCCAATTCCAGGAGTTATGTCTGCAATCCTTGTTTCAATGGATGATAAATACCTTTACTTAAACAATTGGCTTCATGGAGATATGAGACAGTATGATATTACTGATCCCCATAAACCTAAGTTAACAGGTCAGGTTTGGATTGGAGGACTTTTAGGAAAAGCACCATTTATAAATGGTGTTAAGATTGCAGGTGGTCCTCAAATGTACCAACTATCTTTAGATGGTAAAAGAATGTATGTGACCACTTCATTATTTTCAACTTGGGATAATCAATTTTACCCGGATATGAAAACGCAAGGTGGTGCTATGATCATGATTGACTGTGATGTAAAAAATGGAGGTATGAAAATTAATAAAGATTTTATTGTTAACTTTGGTGAAGAACCTAATGGACCAAGCAGATGCCATGAAAGTAGATATCCTGGTGGAGATTGTACAAGTGATATATGGCTGTAAAAAAAATTACTATTATCAATCGCGAAAACAAAACTTTTAAGGTTTCTAACAGAAAACCTTTGCTTCAAGAATTACGTGCGCAAGGACTAGATCTTCCTTATGGTTGTGAATATGGAGGTTGTATAACTTGTGCTGCAAAACTTATTAAAGGAGAAATAGATCAACGTTCTCAGGTTGCTTTAAACAATCGACAAATTAATGATGGTTATGTTGTATTGTGTGTTGCTAAACCAAAAACCGATTGTGAAATTGAAATTGGTGTTGAAAGTCACGATAAACTTTATCGCAATCCTTTCCTTGACCCACTTGCACCACATGAGCTAAAAGCTGATATAGCAACTATAAAAGAAGTAAAAAAAAAATAGATAAATGGATCATAGTAAACCTTATAGCGATGAATATTTAAGGGATATTTTAAAGTCCGTTAAGACTATTGCAATGGTTGGAGCTAGTCCTGATAAAACAAAATTTAGCTATGGTGTTTTAAGAGTGCTGCACGAAACTGGATATGACATGATACCTGTTAACCCAAAACCAGAAATTACTGAAATTCGTAATTTAAAAGTATATCCAAATCTTGCATCAATTGACCGTCCAGTTGATATGGTTGAAGTTTTCAGAAAACCAGAGGATCTTTATGGTGTTGCTGAGGAAGCAATTTCAATCGGTGCTAAGGTATTGTGGGGACAAATTGGTGTGATTAATCACGAGGCTGCTCGCTTAGCAGAAGAAGCTGGACTTAAAGTTGTAATGGATAGATGTCCAAAAATTGAACTCTTTCGACCATTTTGGAAACCACGTCTTGATCAAAAGATATAAAATTTTATTCAGATGTTAAAAAAAATACAAACAACATTAAGTTTTTTATTTTTATTTTTTATATTAATTTCAATTTCTAAAGCTGAAATACTAAAGCCAAATAGTAATATTAAACCCTCTGATGTTGTTAAGATACAATTGATTGGTTTGCAAAATAATAATGATGAATTTGAGGATAGTGGAATAGAGCAGACATGGAATTTTGCTCATCCAAACAATAAAAAAGCAACAGGTCCTTTAGATAAATTTAAAAGAATGATAAAAAGTAATAATTATCAAATGATGATAAACCACATAAGTCATACTATTACAGAAATAAGAGGTGGCGACAATTGGGTACAATTTGAAGTTATTATACTAGATAATAAAAAAATTTATCATAAATTTAATTGGCAGGTTGAAAAATATACAGAGGATGGACCTCTGAAGGACTGTTGGTTAACTACCATGGTATCAAGTCCAGTATCTCTGGGAAGTTCAATTTGAACTATCGATACAATTTTGTTTCGAAATGAATAAAAATTTAGTAGGAATCAAATTATGAAAACTAAAACTAAAGTAGTAATAGTCGGTGGCGGAGTTGTTGGAGTAAGTGCTCTTTATCATTTAGCTAAGAAAGGATGGTCTGATGTTGTTTTAGTTGAAAGAAAAGAACTTACATCTGGTTCTACTTGGCATGCTGCAGGGTTATTACCACTCTTTAATATGAGCTATTCAGTTGGTCAACTTCATAAATATGCAGTGAATCTTTACAAAAAATTAGAGGAAGAGACAGGAAAAAATGTGGGTTTTAGTGTTGTTTCAAATATTCGTTTAGCAAGCACTAAAGATAGAATGGATGAATATCACCAATATGCCGGAGTGGCAAAAACTATAGGAGTAGACGTTAAATTTTTAACGCCACAACAAGTAAAAGAAATTTGGCCCTTATGTCATACTGATGATTTAGTCGGGGCTATTCAACATCCAGAGGATGGATACATTCAACCTGCAGACTTAACGCAAGCTTTAGCAACAGGGGCAAGAAATAAAGGAGCCGAAATTTATAGAAACACTGCCGTCTTATCAATGAAACAAAATAAAGATGGATGGATTGTTGAAACAGACAAAGGTTCAATTGAATGCGAACATGTTATTTCTTGTTCGGGTAATTTTGCAAGACAAACTGGTGAAATGGTTGGTTTAGATATTCCAGTTATACCTGTAGAACATCAATACATTGTTACAGAACCACATCCTGAAATACAAAAAAGAAAAAAAGACGGCCTTCCAGAGATGGGAGTGTTAAGAGATAGCGATAGCAGATGGTATATGAGAGAAGAAGCTGGTGGATTAATATTAGGTCCATATGAAGATGGTGCACCCGCTTGTTATCTTGAGGGACCATCAAAAAATTCTGAGTATGAATTATTTCAAGAAGATTTAGATAGACTAGCACCTCATATTGAGGGTGCAATACATAGAGTGCCTGCTTTTGGTGAGGTAGGAGTTAAAAAGGTTTATAATGGAGCAATTTGTTATACTCCTGATGGAAACCCAATAGTTGGACCTGCATGGGGTTTAAAAAATTTTTGGATAAATGAGGGACATAGTTTTGGTATAACTGCTGCTGGTGGCGCAGGATGGCAGCTAGCAGAATGGATAGTAGATGGAGAACCAACGATTGACATGCTTGGGGTTGAACCAAGGCGTTATGGAAATTATGCAACTAAATCTTATCTAAAAGCAAAAAATGAAGAAGCTTACAGTCACGTCTTTATAACCCATTATCCAGATGAGGAAAGACCTGCAGCAAGACCTCTAAAAACATCACCATGTTATGAAAGAATGAAAAATTTAGGAGCAGTATTTGGACAAAAATTTGGTTGGGAAAGACCAAACTTTTTCGCAACTGATGGCATGGAGCAGAAAGACGACTGGTCTTTTAGAAGATCCAAATGGTTCGACGCGATTAAAAAAGAGTGTAAAAATGTAAGAGAAAATGTTGGTCTTTTAGATATGACTGCTTTTGCAAAGTGTAGAATAAGAGGCCCAAAAGCAGAAGAATTTTTAGATTATTTAGTTGCAAACAAGCTTCCAAAAAAAATTGGTAGAATAAATTTGTGTCATGCTCTTAACACTAAAGGAGGAGTCCATTCGGAATTTACTATCATGAAGGAAGCTGAAAATAGATATTATCTTGTCTCAGCAGGTGCAAATTTAAGATTAGACCACGACTGGATCCAAAAATGGATGCCTATCGATGGCTCAGTTATATTCGAAGATTTAACAAACAGTAAAGGCGTTCTTGTCGTAGCAGGTCCAAAGGCAAGAGAATTAATGCAGAAAGTTTCTACAGATGATTTTTCAGGTGAAAATTTTAAGTGGTTAACTGCAAAAAACGTCAATGTTGGGTATGCGCCTGTTAATGCTATGAGAGTAAACTTTGTTGGTGAATTAGGATGGGAATTACATCATCCAATTGAATATCAAAACCACATATTTGATAAATTAATAGAAGCAGGAAAAGATTTGGGAATAAAACCTTTTGGTATAAGAGCAATGAACAGTTTAAGGCTTGAAAAATCCTATAAATTAGTAGGTACAGAATTATCTATCGAATATTCTCCATACGAGTCAGGTTTGGACAGATTTATACATCCTAACAAAGGTAATTTCATAGGGCTTGAGGCATTAAATAAATGGAGAGAAAAAGGATTTGATAATAAATTAGTTACATTAGAAGTTCATAATACAACTGACTCGGATGTTTTAGGAAACAACCCTATCTACAAAGATGATAAAGTTGTAGGAAGAGCTACAAGTGGTGAATATGGATTTAGGTTAGATAAATCAATAGCATTAGCAATGGTAAAACCTGATCTTGCTAATGTTGGTGAAAAACTTAAGGTTGATATATTAGGAAAAATGTATGAGGCTACAATTTTAGAGGAAGGCCCATACGATGCTGAAAATAAATTATTGAGAGCTTGATGAAAATTTTAGTCGCAGTAAAAAGAGTTATTGATTATAACGTTCAAATTAGAGTTAAGGAGGATAAGACAGGAGTAGTTACAGATAATGTTAAAATGTCTACCAACCCTCCCGATGATAACGCTATTGAAGAAGCAGTAAAAATTAAAGAGGCTGGAAAAGCAACAGAGGTTATAGCAGTAAGTGTTGGAGAAGAAAAAGCTCAAGAAACAGTTCGCAAAGCTTTAGCAGTTGGTGCAGACAAAGGTATCCTTGTAAAAACTGATGGAATTGTAGAACCTTTAGCAGTTTCGAAATTATTACAAAAAATTGTTGAAAAAGAAAAACCAGATTTGGTTTTTATGGGCAAACAAGCAATCGATGATGATTGCAATCAAACTGGTCAAATGTTAAGCGCATTACTTAATTGGCCACAAGCTACTTTTGCATCTAAGATTAAAATAAAAGATAAAAAATTAGAAGTAACAAGAGAAATTGATGAAGGTCTAGAAACAATTGAAATAGGTATCCCAGCAATAGTCACGTGTGATTTAAGATTAAATGAACCAAGATATGCCTCTTTACCAAATATTATGAAAGCAAAGAAAAAACCAATTGAACAAATAAATGCGTCAGATTTGGGGGTGGATACTTCACCAAGAATCGAGCATATTAAAGTTGAAGAACCACCAAAAAGAAAAGCTGGAATAAAAGTTTCAAGTGTAGCTGAGCTGGTTCAAAAACTAAAAAATGAGGCAAAAGTTATTTAATGTCAGTTTTATTAATCGCAGAGCATAACAATCAAGATTTAAAACCATTTACGCTAAATGCAGTTACAGCAGCTGCACAAATGGGAGAGGATCTACATGCAATAATAATTGGTCAAAACTGTGGAGATGCTGCAAAAAAATTATCAGAATTACCATTAGTCAAAAAAGTTATTCAAGTAGAAGCAGCTCATTATGAAAATTTTGTTGCTGAAAATTTCGCACCTGTAATAATTAAATTAGCAGAAAGCTATTCACATATTGTTTGTTCAGCAAATACTTTTGGTAAAAATTTAATGCCAAGAATTGCTGCTTCTTTAGATACGTCTCAAGTTAGTGATATTATTAAAGTAATATCACCAGATACATTTTTAAGACCTATCTATGCTGGAAATGCATTTGCTACTGTTAAAAGCAACGATACAAAAAAATGTGTAACTATAAGACCCACCTCTTTTGATCCTTGCGAAAGTTCTGGTGGATCAGCATCTATAGAAAAAGTTGAACCAGGTGAAGAATTTAATAATACAAAATTTGTTAAAAGAGAGGAAATTAAGTCCGACAGACCAGAACTAGGCACTGCTAGAGTAGTGGTATCCGGAGGAAGAGGTATGCAAAGCGGAGATAATTTTAAGTTAATTACGTCGCTAGCTGATAAATTGAATGCAGCTATTGGTGCTTCAAGAGCAGCAGTTGATGCTGGTTACATTGGCAACGACCACCAAGTAGGTCAAACAGGAAAAGTTGTAGTACCAGATTTATATATAGCTGTAGGAATATCAGGAGCTATTCAACATTTGGCCGGAATGAAGGAAAGCAAGGTAATTGTCGCAATCAATAAAGATGGTGAAGCACCAATATTTAGTGTAGCTGATTATGGATTAGAGGCTGACCTTTTTGAGGCAGTTCCACAATTCTTAGATGAATTGAACAAATTAAACACTATACAAAAATAATTTAATCTGTAAGAAATTGGTATGTCCAGAGAGTCAATGGAATATGATGTAGTTATAGTTGGTGGTGGTCCATCAGGTTTGTCTACTGCAATTAAATTAAAACAATTAAATGCTAATCTAAATATTTGTATTTTAGAGAAAGCATCTGAAATTGGAGCTCATATTTTAAGTGGTAATGTTTTTGAAACAAGAGCACTTGATGAATTAATTCCTAACTGGAAAGATTTAGATACGCCTATTAAAACTAAAGTTTCAAAAGAAAAATTTTTATTTTTAGGAAAGTCAAAATCCTTAAGTTGGCCGACATGGTTACTTCCATCAGTTCAAAAAAATCATAATAATTATATTATTAGTCTTGCAAATTTATGTAGATGGCTTGCAGAACAAGCTGAAAGTCTTGGGGTTGAAATCTTCCCAGGATTTCCCGCAAGTGAAATTTTATATAATGATGACGGCTCTGTTAAAGGAGTAGCTACCCAAGATATGGGTATTGATAAGCAAGGTGATAAAAAAGATAGTTTTGAGCCAGGTATTGAGCTTATAGGTAAAGTCACAGTTTTTGCTGAAGGGTGTAGAGGCCATTTAGGTAAACAATTGATCCAAAAATTTAATCTTAATGAAGGAAAAGATCCTCAACAATATGGTATTGGCTTTAAGGAAATTTGGGAAATTGATGAGAAAAATCATGAGGAAGGATTAGTGATGCATACTGCTGGCTGGCCCTTAGATAATAATACATACGGTGGAAGCTTTATTTACCATGCTGAGAATAAACAAGTATTTTTAGGTTATGTAATTGGTCTAGACTATCAAAATCCACACTTATCTCCTTTCGATGAGTTTCAAAGATTTAAAACACATCCATCAATAAAAAAAACAATTGAGGGTGGAAAAAGAATTTCTTATGGTGCAAGAGCTTTAATTGAAGGTGGTATACAAAGTTTACCAAAAATGCATATGCCTGGAGCTTTACTTATAGGTTGTGATGCTGGAACTCTTAACATGCCAAAAATAAAAGGTTCTCATACAGCAATGAAAAGTGGGATAATAGCTGCAGAAGTAATTAACGAGCATTTTGAAGAAAAAAAGGATTTATCAATTTATGAAGAGAGGTTTAAAAAAAGTTGGTTATTTAAAGAATTGCATGAAGCAAGAAACGTTAAGCCAAGTTTTAGTTGGGGCTTAATACTAGGTATAATTTTCACTGGAATTGACCAAATTTTATTTAGAGGTAAGCTTCCATTTACTTTAAAACATAAACACGCTGATCATGAGACTTTGAAACCAGCAAATGAAATGCCAAAAATTGATTACCCAAAACCTGATAACATTATTACATTTGATAAAACAACATCTGTTTATTTGACTGGTACTAATCATGAAGATAATCAGCCAGTGCATCTTCAGCTTAAAGACCAAGATCTACCAATAAAATATACTCTTGAAAAATATGATGAACCTGCACAAAGGTATTGTCCAGCAGGGGTTTATGAGGTTCAAAAGGAAAATAATGTAAATAAATTTGTTATAAATGCACAAAATTGTATTCATTGTAAAACTTGCGATATCAAAGAACCCTCACAAAATATTGTTTGGGTTACGCCTGAAGGTGGTGGAGGTCCAAAATACGGGAATATGTGATTAATTTTTTAAAAATTTTATAAAAATTAACATTATTCCAATAACACCAATCCAAATTATAAGATTCTTTAAAAAAACTTTTTTATTCCTATTTGCGTAATAAAAACCTGGAAAGACCAACGCAATCACTAGCAAAAGATAAATAGTCGTCAAAATGTTGTCACTCATAATTAAATCTGTCTTAAGAAAGATCTATTGCAAATTTTTTAAGAGTTTCAATTGGTAAAACTTTTAATGTATTTTGATGGGTTCTCTTTAAAAAAATAGGACAACCTTTTCCTGCATCAACTGCCCTAGCATACCAAGTTGCACAAACACACCAACCATCTCCATCCTTTAAACCTGGAAATCCAAATTCGGGATGAGGGGTAATTAAATCATTTCCTGCCTCTTTACACCACTCAAGAAATTCTGTTGTTACTTTTGCACAGACTGTATGTAATCCATGATCATTTTCATCAGTATTACAACAACCATCTCTGTACCACCCCGTCAAAGGGTTATTTGAGCATAATTCTAAATTTTCACCTAGAACATTTTTTTGTAATTTATTTTCCATACACGTTGTATATTTCCTCATCGATAGCGGCATTAAAGGAAATAGAACGTCTTTCTTCCTCAGTATCCTTAAATGGGAAAACAGTATGCATTAAATAATTAGGGAATAAATAAAAATCACCAACTTCTGGTGTAATATTTAACGTAGATGGACAAGTAAACATTCTAGCTCCGTGTATTAACTGCAAACTTCCGCCTCTATATTTTTTAGATTTTTTTTGTTGAGTACTTTCTCCTAAAGATTTAGGAACTTTTAGAAATCCAGCACCAGAAATATGACCTCCATGCCAGTGAGTAGGATTATATTCATTTTTAAATTGTCTTACTACCCAAGTTTTTAATAAGTTAAATTTTGTTATTTTTTTTCCTTCATTTAATTCAGTATAAATTTTAGATGAATTTCCTAAAAATTCTAACCAACCAGATGATTTAACAAATTCCAATTCTAATAAAAATTCCTGTGTCACATCACCTACCAATGCTTCACCATAATCTAACTTTTTTAATTTTGTTTTATCATCTATGGTTTTATCAATATATTCATTTAATTTTTTTAAAATTACATCAGGAATTTTTACTTTTAAAACCGCTGGACCCAATACTCTTAAATTTTGGTATTTTATTTCCATTTTTAAATTTTTGTTGGGTTAGGTTGTCCCTTGTAAATTTTTTCTGGATCAAATTTTTTATCTTTTTCTAAAAATTTCATTTCAATTTTTTTACCATCGTCAATTTGACCTAAAGGAATAGATCTATAAAAACAAGATCGATAACCAACGTGACAACTAGCTCCATCCCCAATATCAACTGTCAGCCAAACCGAGTCTTGATCATCATCAATTCTGATTTCAATTACTTTTTGTACGAAGCCACTAGTTTTACCTTTGTGCCAAATTTCTTTTCTTGACCTACTAAAATAATGAGCTTCTTTCGTTTCAATTGTTTTTTTAAATGCTTCCACATTCATAAATCCGTGCATCAGAATATCTTTAGTTTTATGACACATGGCTATTACAGGAATTAAACCATCGTTATCAAACTTAGGTGAAAGGAGATTTCCCTCTTCAATTTCAGCTACATTTTCTCTTTTTTTGAACATAATAAGTGATTATGTAGCACATATAAGTATATTTTAAATATTTTAAAATAAGCAAATTATATGTATAAAACACATCGATGAAACTCGTAAAAGACACAAAATTAGATCAAGAAATAAAAAAGATTTCCGATAAAGATGCAGAGGAAGCTTTCAAAAAAATTTTAACTTGGATGGGAGAAGATCCTAACAGAGAGGGACTTCTAGAAACACCTAAAAGGGTTGTAAAGGCTTTCAAAGAGTACTTTAAAGGTTATAAAGAAGATCCAAATCAAATTCTGGATAAAACTTTTGGAGATGTTGATGGTTATGATGACATGGTAGTACAAAAAAACATTTCTGTTCAAAGCCATTGCGAACATCATATGGCACCAATAATTGGAAAAGCTCATGTTGCCTATATTCCAAAAGAAAGAGTAGTTGGTTTGAGTAAATTAGCAAGAGTTGTAGAAGTTTTTTCTAAAAGATTACAAACTCAAGAGAGACTTACCATGCAAATTGCGAATACCTTAATGGAGTCTTTGGATGCTAAAGGTGTAGCCGTTACTATTGATTCAACTCATCAGTGTATGACGATGAGAGGTATAAAAAAAGAACAAGCTACAACTGTAACAAATTATTATTTAGGTCAATTCAAAGAGGATCTAAGTTATCAAAATAGATATTTGAGATTTATAAGCATCACAAAAGATTAAAGTGTCTGATCATTTTAAAGCATTAATTTTAGATCAAAAAGGTGAAGAGTACACAAGAGAAGTAAAAAAAATAGATAAGAGCTTTTTAAAACATGGTGATGTAACAATTAAAGTTGATTACTCTGATCTTAATTTCAAAGATGGGATGATTTTAAAAAACGGTGGAAGATTAGTAAAAGAATTTCCACATATTCCAGGAATAGATTTCTCAGGAAATGTTTTGGAAAGTGAAAACCCCAAATTTAAACAAGGTGATGAAGTAATATTAACAGGATTTAGAGTTGGTGAGGTTTTTTATGGTGGATACTCGCAAGTTGCAAAAGTAAATGGAGAATTTTTGGTAAAAAAACCAAAAAATTTAACTACTAAACAGGCAATGATACTTGGAACCGCTGGTTTCACATCTTTAATGAGTGCATTCGCAATTAAAGCGAGAGAAGAAATTTTGTTAGGCGAAAAAGTTAACAATGTTTTAGTAACTGGTGCAACAGGTGGAGTAGGGAGTGTAGCGGTAATAGTATTGAATAAAATGGGTTACAACGTTACTGCTGTTACGGGAAAAGACTCTAAAGCAGATTATTTAAAATCATTAGGTGCTAAAACTGTTGTTAATCGTAGTGAATTTGACAAAGATCCGAGACTTATTGATAAAGGTTTATGGGATGGGGTTGTTGATACAGTTGGTGGAAAAATATTAGCTAATGCAATAGTTCAAACAAACACAAATGGAATTATTGCAGTTTGTGGAAACGCAAGTACCAACGAGCTTAATACTAATGTAATTCCTTTTATGCTGAGAGGAATTAAAATGTGGGGTATGGACTCGGCTAATTGCAGTATCAAAAGAAGAGAGTTTATATGGGGTGAAGCTGCCAATTTAATTGATTTTAGTCTATTGGAAAAATCAATCCAGACAGTTAGTTTGGAGGAGTTAATTGATACTTATCCTAAGATTTTAAAAGGTGAAATTTCTGGTAGAGTTTTAGTTGACTTAAACAAATAATGGATTGGGATAAATTAAAAATATTTCATGCAGTCGCGGAGGCAGGAAGTTTTACTAATGCTACAATCAATCTTAATCTTAGTCAGTCAGCTATAAGTAGACAGATACAGTCTCTAGAACAGGATTTAAAGGTTCAATTATTTGAGAGACACGCTAGAGGACTAACGCTTACAGAAAATGGCGAATATGTATTTAAAACTGCCAACGAGGTAATTAGCAAATTAAAAGATGTTGAAACCTCTCTTGGAGATCAAAAAAATAAACCTTCAGGAAAATTAACAATAACTACAGTTAGAAGTTTTGGGACTCATTGGTTAACACCTCGTATTGAGGAATTTATGAGATTAAATCCAGAGGTTGAAATAGAATTAATTTTTGAAGATAAAGAATTAGATTTAAGCACTCGGCAAGCTGATATTGGTATTTTTATGAGAAGACCAAAACAATTAAATTATATCCAAAAAAAACTTATAGATTTAAAGTATTATATATATGGATCTAACAGATATTTAGAAAAACATGGTATGCCAAAAACATTAGCCGATCTTAATAAACATAAATTTATATCTTTTGGAAAAGGAGCTCCATCTCCAGTTTATAATCCAGAATGGGCGTTAAAATTAGGAATGCATGATGGTAAAAAAAGAAAGCCAATAATGAAAGTAAATAGTGTAATGGGACTATTATTAGCTGTTCAGGCAGGTGTTGGTCTAGCTGCACTTCCAGAATATTTGGTGAGTAATTCCTCAAATATCATAAAAGTATTACCAAAGTCAGAGGGCCCAATAACAGAGGCTCATTTCGTTTACCCTCAATCTCTAAAAAATACTGCTAGAGTTCAAGCATTTAGAAACTTTCTCTTCAGCAAAATAGGCGACTGGAAAGCTTAAATTTACATTAATTATTAATCCTAATAAAAGTTGTTTCTGCGACATAATTGCGATTGATTATCATTATCATTGAGAATAGTTATCATTTGCAATTGAATAGTGTGCGGAGAAAAGGGAAAAAAAATGAGAAAAATATCAAGTCTATTTTTAATAGCATCTTTATTTGTATCAACCTTTGCAGTTGCGAATGAAGTTAATGTTTTTAATGCAAGACACTACAAAGCCGATGCAGAGCTTTATTCAAAGTTCACTAGTATGACTGGAATTAAAGTTAATCTAATTAATGGAAAATCAGGAGCTCTTGAAAAAAGAATAATTGAAGAAGGTGCAGATTCTTCTGCAGATCTTTATATTACTGCTGATGCTGGAAGATGTGGTGCTATGGATGCAAAAGGCCATCTTCAAGGTGGATTAACTTCTGCAGCTATAAAAGCTGCCGTTCCAAAAAGTTTTAGAACAAGTAAATGGGTTGGAATAGCAAAAAGAGCTAGAATAATTTATTATTCACCTGAAAGAGTTACTGGTGCTGAATTATCTGGAATGTCTTATGAAGGTCTAGCTGATCCTAAATGGAAAGGAAGATTAGTAATAAGAAAATCTAGCAATATATATAACAAATCTCTTGTAGCTTCATTAATTGAAAATAATGGAAAAAAAGCTACAGCCAAGTGGGCAAAAGGAGTTGTTGCAAACATGGCTAGAGATTCTAAAGGTAATGACAGAGCTCAAATTATGGCAGTAGCAGCAGGTGAAGCTGATATTGCTGTGGCTAATACTTATTATCTAGCACTTATGTTATCTGGTAAAAAAGGTGCAGAGCAACAAGAAGCTGCTAAAAAAGTAAAAGCTTTTTTTCCTAATCAAAATGGAAGAGGAACGCACATGAATGTTAGTTGTGCAGCTTTAGTAAAAGGAGCACCAAACAAAGATAATGCTGTTAAACTTGTAGAGTTTTTATTAACTCCACAGTCTCAAGAGCATTTCACCAATAATACATTTGAGTTCCCAATGATTGATGGTGTTTCGCCAAGTCCATTAGTAGTAAATAACTTAGGATTAGATTTTCAACAAGACATGAAAACTAAACTAGCTTCTTATGGAAAAAATCAAGCTGCTGCATTAGAAGTAATGACAGCTGCTGGTTGGAAGTAAGCAATAAGTGAAAGAAGAAAAAAAATTTATGTCTGATATTGATTTAAATAAGTCTTCCAGTGCATGTTCGCCATGTCAACAGGAGTGTGAAAAAATTAATAAAAGACTAAATAAAAAGAAATTTGATAAAATTGAACCCAAGGAAGTTGCGCACCTCCTTAAAGTATTTAATTTTTAATTTTTTTTTCTTGTGTCCATAGCAAATAGGGATTTGTTGTGGACACATCAAAATCATACATTAGTATATAATCAGATATGTTAAAAAATTTAAATATTTGGTTTTTATCTTCATTAATAGTTTCTTTAATTGTATTGATCCCAATTTTAACAGTGTTTTCAAGTTTTTTCGAAGATACATCCAACTATTATCAAATCCTAAAAGATACTTTCTTATTTGAGTATATTTCTAATTCTCTAATCTTATTATTCTTCGTTTTGATTTTTACGTTTTTTATAGGCACTGGCACAGCCTATTTAGTATCCTTTTTTGAATTTCCGTTAAGTAATTTTTTCAAATGGGCGCTTATCTTATCTTTTGCGGTCCCACCCTATATTTATGCCTATTCATTAACAGCTTTTTTTGAAAATTATGGCACAGCTTTTACAATTCTTAAAAATTTGTTTGGAGATGCAAATTATAATGAAAACATTCCTAAACTTGATGGAATGTTTGGGGCAATATTATCAATTACTTTTTCTTTATATGCTTATGTATATATATTGGCTAGAGCCTCTTTTTTATATCAACCACAAAACCTAATTGATTTAGGAAAAAATCTTGGTTTTTCAAAATTTAAATCTTTCTACAAAGTTATATTACCATCTGCGCGACCAGCTATTATTGCTGGGCTATCTCTTGTAGCAATGGAAACTCTGGCAGAATTTGGAGCGGTAGATTTTTTTTCAATAAATACACTGACAACTGGTATTTATAATTCATGGATAACATTTGATGATTTAGCTTTTGCAAATAGAATATCATCGTTTTTGCTCTTATTCATATTTTCATTATTTATTATTGAAAATTTATTCAGAAAAAAGGCAAAGTATCATTTCAATTCAAGAGGTGGACTTAAGCAAAAAAAGAAAACTAAACTTTATGGAAGTAAATCTTTTTTAGCCTTTATTTTCTGTTTCTTTATATTATTTTTGAGTTTTTTATTTCCACTCAGTCAAATGTTGTATTGGACATTAAAATTTCCAGAAAATTTATTTGATCTACAAATTATAGAACTTTTTTCAAATACTCTTTATTTAGTATTGTTATCTGGTTTGCTTTTAATTGTATTTTCTTTAATTTCAAACTATGGAAATAGAGTTTCTAAAAATAAAGTATTAAATTTTTTATCAACCTTATCTATTTCTGGTTATGCCATTCCTGGAGTTATATTAGCTATAGCGTTTATTACTTTTATTGCTTGGTTTGATAATAATATAATTAAATCTTTAGGATTTATTTCAATTAAAAAATTTTTTATTGGTTCTATTCTTGGTTTAGTACTAGTTTATTTTATTAGATTTTATTCTTTAGCTTTTAATGGAATAAAGTCTGGATATGAAAAAATTAACATTTCTGTTGATGAGAGTGCTTACCTGTTAGGCTATTCTAAAAGAAAAACATTTATGAATATTCATGTTCCTTTTTTGAGAAATTCTCTTTTATTCATAATTATTCTAATCTCATTAGAAATAATAAGAGAATTACCCATTACTTTAATTTTAAGACCTTTTAATTTTGAAACTTTTGCAACCACAGCGTATATCTCTGCATCTGAGGACTTGTTGGAGGCTGCTGCAGCACCTTCATTATTTTTAATATTAATTGCCTCTTTATTCATTATAATTAGTTCAAAATATATTTTAAGAGAAAATAATGAATAAAAATTTTTTTGAAGTAAAAAATGTTGACTTTAAAGCTGGAGGTAAAACTAAAGTAGCAAATGTGTCTTTTGCTATTGAAAAAGAGGGAGATGTTATCTGCTTATTAGGCCCATCAGGCATCGGAAAAACTACTATTTTAAGAACAATTGCAGGTTTAGAAAAAATTAAAAAAGGATCAATAGAGCTAAATGGAAATGTATTATCTTCAGAAAAAAAAAATGTTGAACCCGAGAATAGAAATATCTCTCTTGCTTTTCAAGAAAATAGTTTATTTCCACATTACACTGTAAAAAAAAATATACTATTAGGTGCAGAAAGAAATAAAGATAAAAAAGACCATCAGATCAACTTTCAAGAAATTATAGAGTTACTAGATATTTCTTTAATATTAAAAAAATACCCTCATGAAATTAGTGCCGGTGAAGCACAAAGAGTTTCTTTAGCAAGATCTGTAATAACCCAGCCTGATTTATTGTTATTAGACGAACCATTATCTAACGTTGATCAGAGTTTTAAGGAAGAAATTCAAGAAAAATTAAAAAAAATATTAAAAAGCTCAAAGATTACTACAATAATAGTTACCCATGACTCTTATGAGGCATTTTATTTAGGATCTAAATGTGGAATAATCTTAAATCAAGAACTTAAACAATTTGATGATCCATATAACGTCTATCATTTACCAAACTCTATCGAGGTTGTTAATTTTTTGAATAGAGGGACTCTTATTCCAGCAGAAGTAACGAGTCCTAAAAGTTTAGAAAATAAGGATCTTGGAACAATTACGGGTAATTTTTTAAAGCCTTTTCCGATAGGCACAAAAGTAAAGCTTTTGATACAGCCTGAAGATTTGCGTCATGACGATAAAAGTAATTTAAAATTTGAGGTAGTCGATAGGAAATTTAGAGGTACTAATTTTATTTATACTCTTAAAACTCCAAGTGATACATTTATTCCTGTTTTTGTGCATTCTCACCATATCCATCAACATGAAATAGATGAAAAATTTGGTGTTAAAAGACCAATTCATATTGATCATATAGTTTGCTTCTAATAAAAACTCTCTAAAATGGATAATAAATATAGAGTTTTTTTAAAGGGGATTTTTGATGTCAGCCCTCTGATGATACCAGTTGTTCCGTTTGGTTTAATATTTGGGGTTCTTTCAATCGATATTGGATTTAGTCCAATAGAAACAATGGGAATGTCATTAATAGTTTTTGGCGGTGCTTCACAAATTGTTTTACTTCAATTATTTTCAGGAGGTGCCTCATCTTTAGTCATAATAAGTTCAGTTGGAGCAGTAAACTCAAGACATCTTTTGTATGGAGCTGTTGTTTCTGAGCATTTATCAGATTTAAAACTTATTTGGAAAATTGTAATCTCATATTTTTTAGTTGATCAAGCTTTTGCAAGATCAAATGAGTATTTTAAAAAAAATAAAGATAAAAATAAATATTTCCATTTATTTGGTGGTGGTATTACTTGTTGGGTTATTTGGCAGACAACCACTTTTTTGGGGATTGTTTTAGGAGCTTTTATCCCTGAAAAACTGGGTTTAAGTTTTGCAGTACCTTTAACTTTTTTAGCATTATTAGTTAATGATTTTAGAAAATTAATAAATGTGATTGTGATAATTATTTCAGGATTAGTGGCAACGTTTGGATTTAATTATGTTCCTTATAAAGCATATGTTATTATTGCTGGAATTATTGCCTTACTGACTGCAGCAATTTTAACTAAGTTGGTTAAAACTAATGAGTAATTGGCTATTAATTATATACTGTGGTTTGATAACTTTTTTGACAAGGTTTTCAATGATAGCATTATTAAAGAAAGAAATGTTCAATGAAAGAATAAGAGAAATTCTCTCTTTTGTACCCTCAGCAATTTTTCCTGCAATTATATTTCCTGCTATTTTTTTGGACAATTCTGGGGATTTTCAATTAGAAAATAATCCAAAAATTATGGCAGCAATAATTGCAATGTTAATTGGAATAGTAAGTCAAAATATTATTGCGACAATTATTTCAGGGCTAGCCTCTTATTGGTTTTTAATTTTTGTGGTATAAAAAATTATGAAAAAAATATTATTATCAATTTTCTTTTTATTTTCATTAAGTGCTAATGCAATGGAAAAAGAGACAACTTTTAAAAAAGAGTTGTTTGATAAAGCTCAATCAGATGGAAAAACTGTAGTTATCAGTTCTTGGATAAAATATTGCCCATCATGTGCTGGCCAAATGAAAATTCTTCAAAATGCAAAAAATAAAGGTGAATTATTCGATATTAAATTTGATAATATTGAATATTTTTCATTCGATGTGACTAAAAAAGAAATCTCTGATTTTTTTGATGTACAATATCAAACAACATTAATAATTTTTAAAGGTAATCAAGAAGTTTATAGAAGTATTGGTGAAACAACCGAAGATTTAATTTACGAAGCATTAAAAGCCTCAATTTAAATTAAGCACCTAAATTAATATTTTTTGCAACATTAAAATCAATTTCAGTGGGTTTTTTTAGTTTTAGATTGTTCATTAACTCAACATATTCATCTACACTACTAACCTGTAATCTTGGATTTTGTTTTTTTTCTTTACCAATAGTACTCACTTTCTCTCCTTTATAATCGTGAGCAGGATATAAAAAAGTTTCATCAGGTAGTTTTAATAGTTTATTAAAAATTGAGTTATATGCATCTTTCGAATCTCCGTTTTGAAAATCTGTTCGACCTGTTCCATTTATCAGCAATGTGTCACCGGAAAAAAGATAATTATCCATCAAAAAACTATAACTATCCGAGGTATGACCTGGAGTATACATAGCTTTAATTTTTAAATTTTCTAAATCTATATATTCATCATCTTTTACTTTAATTTCAACAGCATCTGCTGGTGTATGATCGCCCATTATTGTGGAGCATTTCGTAATGTCTTTTAATTTTGAAGCACCTGTTACATGATCAGCGTGTATATGTGTGTCAATTACTTTTACTAATCTTAAATCTAACTCTTTTAATAAAATTATGTAATTACTTACGTTTTCTAAAACTGGATCGATTATCAAAGCCTCTCTTCCTTTAGATGAGGCAATTAAGTATGTGTATGTGCTAGATTTTTGATCAAATAGTTGTTTAAAAATCATAACTATACATTATCATATAAGAATGGAATCCACTACATTTGATTGGTCTTGTTCACACACATGGAAACAAGGTGCTAAAAATACGGCGTGGTGTTTACTTGGGTGTTCGATTGGAGATTTTGGAACAATTTTATTTTTTCAATTAACTAAAATACCGTTCCCGGTCTTAGCCATTATGATATTAGCAATTATCAATGGGTTGATTACAAGTATAATTTTAGAAACAATTATTTTAATCCGTCAAAATTTGGAATTTAACAAAGCTTTAAAAACAGCACTAGGCATGAGTTTTATTTCAATGATAAGCATGGAAACCACAATGAATTTAACTGATTACTTTTTAACTGGTGGAGCAATATTAACCTGGTGGGTTGTCCCTTTGATGCTTATTGTGGGTTTTTTAACACCATGGCCATATAATTATTGGAGATTAAAAAAATATGGCATCAATTGTCATTAAAAATTGGGACAATAAAACTTGGTTATCTTCACAAAATTATATTAATTCTTTTAATAATTTTTTAATCAAAAATACTAAAATTAACTCAAATTTTAAAATTTTAGATATTGGTTGTGGAAGAGGGAAGATTTTAGGTTCTTTAAAATCAAGATTAAAACTTAAATATAAACCTTTAGGCATAGATATTGTTAATCACAAAGATAGAGATAAAAGAATTAAATTTAAAAAAACAAATATTTTAAATCTATCTTTGAGAAAAAGTCAAAAGTTTGATTTAATTTTGATTAAACAAACAATTCATTTAATAAAATTAAGTAAGGTAAAAAAATTATTAAAATCATTAGAAAAAATATTAAATACAAAAGGTAAAATTATAATTTTTTCTTTAGATACAGAAAACAACGAAATTCCAACTTTTAAATTAATGAAACTAAAACTTAATAGATCTCTTATAAGAGATAAAAAAATATTTAAGATTATTACAAATTTATATCCTCAAAGAATTAAAAAAAAATTTATTTTTAACGTAAGAATAAGTAAAAAGAAATATCTCGATATGATTAAAAATAGATATATTTCTACGTTAATACCTTTATCAAAAAAACAACTTATACAAGGTATTCAAGAAATCGAATTAAATTATAAAAATAAATTAAAATTTAAAGACAAATTAACTTGTATTTTTTTATAAAATTCTTTTAAGCAAATTTTCCTTAAACAATATTTTATGAATTAAAACAGCAAAAATGTGTAAAGATATTAATGCGATAAGTGTATAATTGCCCAGGATATGAATTTCATAAAATATTTCCGCTAATTCAAAATTATCTTGAATTTCAAGATTGAAAAAAAACATATTAAGCTCTTCACCGTTATATAATTTTTTTAGAGCACCCGAGATTGTTATCATTAAAATTGAAATATATAAAAACACATGATTTAATTTTGCAATTATTTTTTGCCCAGGAAAAATATTATTATTTAAGTTTGGGGTTGGATTAAAAGTTTTGTATATAAGCCTTAGTATAGTTAAATAAAATATACTTATACCGACTGCAACATGAATATTTTCCATGATTAATCTTTTTTCACTGAAATCCATGTCTACTAGATACATACCTAAAGGAATTTGAATTATTAATACTGCAGCACTTAACCAATGAAATGATTTTGAAATTAAACCATACTCTGTTGAGCTATTTATTAATTTCATATAATTTTTAAATATAACATAACTAAAAAATAAAAGTAACTTTTACATTTATAAAATTCAATAACTTCAAGTGTTACAATTTAGCCAATTTTACGTTCATTAAATTATTGTTAATTTATCTCTAAATGATTAAAGTTGATTCAATGGTTTTAAAAAATAATTTAACAAAAATCACCTACATAACATTATTAACAATATTGTTCCTATATATTCTAAATTTTGTCACAGATAAAAATGAAGCTTTAGCTAATGTTGAGAATAAACAGATTGTAGAAGTTTTTAAAAGTCCATCTTGTGGATGTTGTAATGGTTATGTTTTATTTTTAGAAAAAGAAAATTTCAAGGTAAAGCAAACAGATTTGGAAAGTATTCATACAATAAAACAAAAATATGCTATCCCATTAGAAATGCAGTCTTGTCATACAACAATTATTGATAAATATTTTATTGAGGGTCATGTTCCGCTAGAAGCGATAAATAAATTATTAAAAGAACGACCTGATATTGATGGATTAGCACTGCCCGGAATGCCAATTGGCACACCAGGTATGCCTGGTGTTAAAGAGGAGCCTTATGTTATTTATCAACTTGTCGATGGGAACTTTTCAGTATTCATGACAATATAAATCTTATGATACAAAAAATAAAAATTTTAAAAACAATCATAATTATTTTTTCACTAAGCCTCACTTTTTCTGCTAACGCTCAAACTGTAGAAGAAATTATTAAGGGTAGAAAAGCTTTATTCAGTAAGAATTATAGTACTGCAAAAAGAGTACAAGCTTTGGCTAGCAAAGGAGAATTTGATAAGGCAAAATCTTTAATGATAGAAATGAGTGAAAATTACAAAACTTTAATTGAATATTTTCCAGATAATTCAAAAGAAGGTTTTAAAACTGGGGCTCTACCTTTAATCTGGGAAAATAAAAAAGAATTCAATGATTTAATGAAAAAATCATCAGATGATATGATTAAATTAACTTCACTAATTGAGGACTCTGATGATATTAGAGCTACTTTAACTCAAATGATGTGGAGCAATTGTAAAGCCTGTCATAGTAAATTTAGAGCGCCACATTAACTTTAAAATTGACGAAGGGTTTGCTTTTTGGTTATTCAACCAAAAAAGCATCCCTTAATCACTTTTTTGGCACTCAAGTCTAATTAGACTTTTATTTTTTTTGTTTTCGTTTTTATGAAATATTAAGCTAGCCAGCTAAGTATCAGGTGGCATTTTATTCATAGAAACTACCTCCTTGTATAAAAAAGAATAAGTTTTAGTTAAGTTGTATTCAAGTAATTAATTTGAATTTAAATAAAATATATTTCTTGAATACAACCTGACTAGTTTGTATTATCTTAGTTTATAAAAATTCATTTCATAATAAAAATATAATTTGCATTAATGTTAATTCTGGATAAGATAAAATTATGAATTATGTAAACGGGCTTATAAATCTTGTCGTAAGTTTGGTTATTTCAACAATAATTATTTATGCAATAAATTTTACTGCTGGTTTTGCTGGAGCGGATTATTCTTTTACAAATGGTGAAGTTTTTGTGATGTGGATTTTAATGGCAATTTTGGTAAATAATTGTTTTAAAAAATAATATTCCTTTAATGAATAACTCAGTAAAGACAGACGATATAATTTTTAACTTTTTTAAACAAATCTGCGATGAAAAAGATGATAAAAAGTGTGTTGAGCTTGGAAATAGCTGGATAAGAGCCATGGAGACAAATTTGTTAAACATGGAATCAAATTTAGATGAAAAAGATAAAATTAAACATAAAGAAAATATTCAAAATAATCGTGATCACTTAAATAGTCTAAAAGATAAAAATTCAGTTGAGTGGAGAGAATACGCAACCAAATGTATGGTTGAAATTATGGATAATAAAGTATAATTACTTTTTTAAAGGGGTGTCTTAACAGACTGAGATTAAACCCTAAGAACCTGTCCGGTAATTCAGAAAGGGATACAAATGGATAAAACATTTTTTTTAAGCCAATCAACTTCACTAACTTTAGTTATTATTATAAGTTTGATATTTGTTTTTTTAGGCTTATATAACTCGAGAAATTATCAAGGTCTAAACAACTATTTAATCGCAAATAGAAATATTGGATTATTTTCTTTAACAACAAGTTTAACTGCTTCAGCTTTAGGAGCTTGGATTTTATTTGGCCCAGCATCAGCAGCAACGTGGGGAGGAATAGGAGCTATTATAGGATATTCACTAGGAACTGCCTTTCCAATGTTTTTTTTAATATATCTTGGAAAAAAAATTAGAAAAGACTTCCCTAAAGGGTCCTCTCTGACTGAGTTTATGCGTAAAAAGTTTGGAAAAAGTTTATTTAAATTAATTTTATTAATGACAATTTTTTATATGTTTATCTTTCTATGTGCTGAAGTTACTGCTGTAGCTGTTTTAATTAATTATATTTCAGGTACAGAGCTTTGGATAACTGCTTTAATTGTGCTTATATCCACACTTGCGTACACTTTATATGGGGGTTTAAGAGCGTCAATATTTACTGATAATATTCAGATGGTTGTTATTTTAGTTCTTTTGTTAATTTCTCTAGCTTACATAAGCTCTTTTACAGGATCTGAATTTTCTTTTGATTTTATAAAAGAAAAAAATCCTCAACTATTAAGCTCCTCTTATGTACCAAGTTATACAGCTGGTTTGACTTTTTTTATTGCAGTAGCAGCAACTAATTTATTTCATCAGGGTAACTGGCAACGAGTGTATGCTGCAAAGAATTTTGAAACTCTTAGAAAAAGTTTAATTATATCTTTTTTTATAATTATACCTATCGTATTTTACATGGGATTTTCAGGAATGGTTGCTTTCTCAATAGATCCAACTACGAGACCAGATCTTGGTTTTTTTACATTATTACTAAAAGATCAAACAGAACTACTTTCTGTTGTAGTAATTATATTAGGTTTGGCATTAACCATCTCAACTGTAGATACTTTGGTAAATGCTATATCAAGTTTAATTGTGGTAGATGGTAAAGCAACGTTTAATCTAGATAAAAAAATAAATTATTTAAATTTATCTAAATATGTAATTTTATTTTTATCTTTTATTTCTTTTATAGTTGCATCCAAAGGTTTTGATATTTTATATTTATTTTTACTTGCTGATTTATTCTGTTGTGCTTTTGTACTTACTGTTTTTTACAGTTTTTATAATAAAAACATTAAGGAAAAAAATGCATATATTTCTATTATAATTGGACTGATTGGAGGTTTTTTAATGTTTCCTGCTCCTGATTTCTCCAAAAGTTTATTAGTTGGTATTCTTTTACCTAAAGAATTGTTTACACCTATTGTGTCACAGTCATTATTATTTCTATCTTTCGTAATTGCAACTTTTTTACCATTATTAGTTTTAAAAGCTAAAAGGTTTTAATATTAGTAGATTGCATTAGAAAAATTAATGTCTATAAATCTGACAGATGTCAGTTAACCAAATAGTAATTAATAGTCTTTCCAAAGTTTATGATAATGGTTTTAACGCATTAAAAAAAGTTAGTCTTGAAGTTAAAAAAGGTGAAATTCTTGCAATGCTTGGACCCAATGGTGCAGGAAAGACAACTTTAATAAGTATTATTTGTGGCATTGTTACACCTTCATCTGGTTCTGTTTCTGTTGATGGTTTTGATATAATCAAAGATTATAGGGAGACAAGATCCAGAATTGGAATGGTACCTCAAGAATTAAGCTTAGAATCTTTTGAAACAGTTTTTGATACTGTGTCATATTCGAGAGGTTTATATGGCAAATCCCCAAAACCTGAACATATAGAAAAAATTTTAAAAGATTTAAGTTTATGGGATAAAAAAGATCAAAGATTAAGACAGTTGTCAGGTGGAATGAAAAGGAGAGTTTTAATTGCTAAAGCTCTATCTCATGAACCAAAGATATTATTTTTAGATGAACCTACTGCAGGGGTAGATGTGGAATTAAGAAAAGAAATGTGGGAAGTAGTAGATACATTAAGAAAAACTGGAGTGACAATTATTTTAACAACTCATTATATTGAAGAAGCAGAAGCAATCGCAGATAGGGTTGGTGTAATTAATCAGGGCGAAATAATACTTGTCGAAGAAAAAAAAGAATTGTTAAAAAAGATGGGTCAAAAAACACTTACAATTGAATTACAAGAAGGCATTAACGAAATACCAAAATCATTAGCAAAATATAATTTAAATATTGGAGACGATAAAATGTATTTGAATTATACTTATAGTTTACAAAAAAAACAAACAGGGATAACTAACTTATTGCAGGATTTAAAAGATACTGGCTTAAAGTTAAAAGATTTAAAAACAGAACAAAGTAATTTAGAAAAAATATTTGTTAATTTAGTTAAGGAAAATAATGAAATTTAATTATTACGGTTTTAAAGCAATATACGTTCATGAGATGAATAGATTTTTAAGAACTGTAGGTCAGTCGCTTCTCTCACCAGTGATATCTACATCATTATATTTTGTTGTTTTTGGATCAGTGATTGGAGGGTATATTCAAAAGATCGACGGTGTAAGTTATGGTTCATACATAGTTCCAGGTTTATTAATGCTTACATTACTTACTCAGTCAATTAGTAATACCTCTTTTGGAATATTTTTCCCAAAATTTAATGGTACTATTAATGAGATTTTAGCAGCACCTATTTCAACACTTGAAACAGTTTTAGCTTTTGTGGGAGCAGGGGCCACTAAAACTTTAATAGTTGGTGCTGTGATCTTTACTACAGCCTCCTTTTTTGCTGAAGTAACTGTTGAGTATCCTATGCTAATGATATTTCTGTTGGTTTTAGTCTCTTTTACTTTTGCTTTATTTGGTTTCTTAATTGGCGTTGTGAGTAAAAACTTTGAACAAATGTCAATTATTCCATCATTAGTTATTACACCAATGGTTTTTTTAGGGGGTAGTTTATATAGTCTGGATATGTTGCCACCATTCTGGCAAACTGTTTCTTATTTTAATCCAGTAGTTTATTTAATTGATGGTTTAAGATTTTCATTTTATGGAATATCAGATTTCAATATTTGGATAAGTGTTGGGTCTATGGTCTCATTTTTAGTAATATGTGTGATCGCGGTCTCAATATTACTTAAAAAAGGTTATAATGTTAAATCTTAATAATCTATTTCAGGATCGGTTATTTACTAATGATATAATATAAGAGGAATTATATTTATTAGAATTGTTCAGACTCTGTTGAGCCTTCCATTGCTGTAGTTGAACTTTTACCACTACTTATCGTATTAGAAACTGCATCAAAATAAGATGTACCAACTTCTCTTTGATGTTTTACACTAGTGTAACCATCCTTTTCACGAGCAAATTCTTGTTCTTGAATTTTTGAATAAGCAGTCATACCCTCTTTTTTATATTTTTCGGCGAGCTCAAAAATTGCAATATTTTGTGTATGAAATCCGGCAAGAGTAATAAATTGAAATTTATAACCCATCGCACTTATCTCTTTTTGAAAAGAAGCTATTTCAGTATCTGATAAATGTTTCTTCCAATTAAAAGATGGTGAACAATTGTAAGCTAAAAGTTTTCCAGGAAATTTTTCATGGATTGCATCGGCAAATTTTTTTGCTTCTTCAAGATTAGGTGTTGCAGTTTCGCACCAAATTAAATCTGAATAAGGTGCATATGCTAAACCTCTAGATATAGCCTGATCAATTCCAGCTTTAACATAGTAAAAACCCTCAGGTGATCTTTCACCAGTTAAGAAAGGTTTATCATTATCGTCGTAATCATTTGTAATTAATTTTGCTGCATTTGCGTCTGTTCTGGCTAAAATTATTAAAGGTACATCTGCGATATCAGCTGCTAATCTAGCAGCTTTTAAATTTTTGATCATTGTACCTGTTGGGACTAACACTTTACCACCCATGTGTCCGCATTTTTTTTCACTCGCTAATTGATCTTCGAAATGAACACCTGCAGCGCCTGCTTTAATAAATTTCTTTGCAAGCTCGAACACATTTAAAGGCCCACCAAATCCAGCTTCTCCATCAGCTATTATTGGAAGCATATAATCAATTCTCTTTTCCTTTTTCATATCTCCATCTTTTAATTCCATATGTTGAATTTGATCAGCTCTAATTAATGCATTATTCATAGACTCTACTAATTTAGGAGCACTATCGTAAGGATATAAAGATTGGTCAGGATACATTTCTCCAGCACTGTTAGCATCAGCAGCTACCTGCCAACCACTTAAATAAATTGCTTTTAAACCAGCTTTTGCATGCTGAACTGCGTGATTACCTGATAAAGAACCAAGAGTATTTACATAATTTTCCGTATTTAACAATTTCCATAGTTTTGTGGATTGTTGTTTACAAATCGTATATTCAATTTTAATTGAGCCCCTAAGTCTTTCAACTTCTTCAGGAGTATAATCTCTTTTAATTCCTGCAAATCTTTTTAGGTCGTATGAGATGTTTTCAGCACTCATTTTTTTCCTTTTGTTTAAAAGCTATTATTGAAAAATGAAATTTAGTGGAATTTAGAAGATTTAGTTTGAGTCTTTAAGTGTCTCAGTTAAATCATTCATTCCACTAGAACCCCAGTCACAATGATCATCCCGCATGTAAATTCCTCTGCTATTATGTCTAGCTAGATCCTCATGTCTGATGATTTGAGCTTCGTTTTCAGTGTTTTTAAGTTTTTCGTCCATGTAAATCTTATAATTTACAAAATTTACAAAATCTACTAAAAAGTATAAAAGTCTTGTAAATTATGGAAAAATTTTGTAAAAATAAATTTACAAAATTTACAAATAGAAATAATGAGTCAAATAAATTTAAAAATAGGACCAAAAATCAAGGCTTTTCGGAGACAATTAGGTCTTCAAGCCAATAAATTAGCTGAGGATTTAAATATTTCGCCAAGTTATTTAAACTTAATAGAGGGTGGAAAAAGAAAAATAGATGGAGATTTACTGTTAAAGATCTGTGAAAAGCTGAATATTGAGCTCTCTCAATTAACCTCAAAAACTGACATTAATTTAGAAAATACTTTGTCTGAAATTCTTGATGACAAACTGTTTGAAGATTTAGATATTTTAGGTCCAGAAGTTAAAGATCTTGTTGGTACTAATCCAAAAATTGGCAGAGCGATTGTAAGACTGGGAGATATTTTAAAAAAGAAAGACCATGAAATGATTAATAAAATTGAGACAATATCTGGTAAGATTGTTGACAACAGAAAAAATTCATTTCCAGGTGAAGTAATTTCAGATTTTTTACAAGAACATAAAAACTATTTTCCAAAATTAGAAGATTTTGCTAACGAAGTTTTTGAAAAAGTTCAAAAAAATAATCGAACAAGATATATAGCTCTGTGTGATTATTTAAAATCAGAGTACGATATAACTGTAAAAGATGTCATTCCTGAAGAAAAAAAACCTTTTTCTAAAATATATCGAAAAAATAAAAAAGAACTTTTATTAAGTGATTATAGTTCTTTAGAAACAAAAAAACTTCATGCAGCAGCCCAAATAGCTCAAGAAGGCTCTGACAAAGAAATTGAGGAATATTTAACTAAATTCAAATTTCCTTCAGATGAGTCTAAAAAATTGACTAAAGTTGCATTATTAAATTACTGTGGAGCAGCAATACTAATGCCCTACAAATTATTTCATACAGAATGTAAAAAACTAAAATATGATCTAGAATTATTACAAAACACCTTTGCAACTTCTTTTGAACAGGTAGCTCACAGAGTAACTTGTTTACAAGATCCAAAATTACCAGGAATACCATTTCATTTTTTAAGAGTGGATATGGCCGGAAATATTTCAAAAAGATTTTCATTATCTGGAATAGAAATACCAAGATATGGTGGCGCTTGTCCACGTTGGAATGTTTACTCAGCTTTGACAAGACCTGGGGTTATTCAAGCCGCAGTAAGCAAAATGTCCAATGGTGAAAAATATGTATGTATTGCTAGAACAGTTGAAAAAGGAATTGGAAGATTTGGACAATCGAAAAGTATATTATCGATAGGATTGGGATGTGAAGCAAAATATGCTAAGGAGTTTATTTACTCTGAAAATTTGAACATTAACGATAAATCTACGGAAATACCAATAGGTGTGTCATGTAGGACATGTGATAGATTAGACTGTTCTCAAAGAGCTTTTCCTCCATTACATAAAAAATTTGATGTTGATATCAACTCTAGAGGTGTTTCAGTTTATGTTGGAGACAAAAATTCTTAATTTAAAGTTCTATGATTAAATTTATAATACCAGCAATTATTGTTTTTTTACTTGTTCTTTTTTGGGAAAATATAAATGAATTAGTTTACGAGAAATTTAATATCAAAATAAACTATATTATTGCAATAATAATCGTTGCAATTTTAGGTGTAATTTTTACTTTATTGTATTTTTAATTAATTGCTGATGAAATATTAAATATGAAAGAAATACTTAAAAATGTAAAAGAGAAATTAACATCCAAATATTTAGAAAATAATAGTCTAAAAAGTGGCAATATACTCAAAGATGTGAAAGAAAAATTAACTGCCAAATACCTTGAAAAAAAAAGTTCCAAAAATATCAAAAAATTTAAACCTAGAATAAAAGCTAGATTAAGAAAAAATAAGCAAATAATTAATAAAAATATTGATAATTTTTTTGGTTGGATCAAAGGAGCAGAATTAGTTGAGCTTAAAGAATGTAATACGGCTGAGGACCCAGTAAGACCAGAGCTAGATGTATCCTTCCGAACAAGTAATGGAAGGAAAATTTATGGCGTAAAATATAAAAAAGAAATACATGCAGTTATGTGTTTTGCTTTTACAAATAAAGTTCCCAAGAATGTAGAGGAATTGGATAAATTTAGCCAAGATGCACATCTACAAAGTACTCTTCGAGGACAAAATGTTGGTCAAATTGCAATTGCATACACTGTTTGGTCAAAAAAAAAAGGAGGCGGAAAATTAATTGTCAATGAAGTTTTTAAAAAGATTAAAAAATCAAATCATTTAAATAGATTAGTTACTCTTTCTCCACTCACGAAAATGGCAACAAAATTTCATAGCAAAAATGGTGCAAAGCTTCTACAAGTAAATGAAAATTCTCAAAATTTTGAGTATGAAATCATAAAAAATTAAAAAAATTATTTAACTTATAGCAAAATAAATTTTTTTTATTAATTTTTATTTTAGATAATTTGACTATTGATTCCTTATTAGCGGGTAAACTTTAGGATTTAAATATTTTAAATTAGTTAATAAAATCAGAATTAAGGTGGTTAATCCTATAGAAATACAGAGATAAATTAAAACTTTAAAATCAAATTGCCATGCTAGCTCAAATATATTTTCAATAATAAATTTTGAGCCAAAAACCGCAAAAAATACCGCAATTAATATCACTGACTTAAAAATGATTAAAAATTCAATTAACGAAGAAAAAATTATATCTTTTTTTGAAAATCCTAAAACTTTGAATATTAAATTTTGATATTCTTTCATTTTGCCTTGAACAATTATTGCACTTGAAATCACTATTAAACCAATAACGATTGTTACTGCTGAAATTAATATAACAGCTATAAAAATTTTATTTAAAATAGATGTTACTTTATTCAAATAATCTGCAATTTTTATCATTGATAAACTTGGAAGAACCTTAAGCATTTGTATCTCATTAAATCTATCCAGATTTTTAAATTTTGCAGTCGCTAAATACTCATGAGGGATTTTGGTTGCAAACTCAGGATTAAATAGCATTGCAAAATTTATGTTAAGATCTCTATAATCAACTTTTCTAAAATTGGTTACCTCACCATCAATTTCTCTACCATAAATATTTAAAGTAAGTATGTCCCCTAAATTAATATTAAAATCTTTGGCAACTTTTGCATCTAATGATATTTGGAGTTGATTAGATCTTGATAAGTCCCACCACTCACCCTCTACAATTAGATTGTCCTCAGGTACGTTTTCTGCCCACGATGATCTTCTTTCGCTTTCTATTACCCAGTAACTATTATTATCACTATCAATATATGTATTTGGATTTATACCGTTAATTTTGATAATACCTGAAGAAACCATTGGCACGATTTCAATTTTTACATCAGGATCCATTAACAAAATACTCTTCTCAAATTTTTCTTTTTCTCCATTTTGAATACCTACAAAGAAATAATCTGGGGCAATATCAGGAATTGATTTTGCTATTTCTCTTTGAAAGTTAGTTCCAACTAGTGCTAAAGTTAATAGTAAAGTAACACCCAAACCCAGAGACATAATTGTAATAGGTGTAATACTTTTTGTTTGAGTTATATTTTTGATAGATAATTTTAAAGAAATACTTGAATTTACCTTCAATTTTTTTAGCGAAAAAATTATAAATTTTGAGAGTAAAAAAAAAACAATTAAACACATAAAAAAAGCTCCAAAATAACTAAGGCTATAGCTTGGATTTTCAGATCGGAAAGTGAATAATAGGATTAAGATTGATAGAAAAAAAATGCTTAAAATAACTAATTTTTTTGAATAATGAAATTGTAAATTTTGAAATACATTTCTAAATAAATTTGAGGCTTTAACTTGATCTATGGAGTTAATAGTTGGAATAGAAAAAATAATTAAAACTAATAAACCTATCAAAAATGTTTTAATAAAGTTAACATATGAAATAGCTGGATAAATATTCAATCCAATACCATCAGATAAATATTTATTTGCAATAGGCACAGTTATAAAACTGGTGGTATACGCACAAATGCTGATGATCAGTAATAATATAAATAACTGGAGATAATAAAGTTTTTTAATATTTCCGGAATAAAAACCGACTGCCTTTCTTACTGCTATAGACATATTGTTTTGATTAATGAAAGATAAAAAAGTATTAGAAATTCCAATTCCAGCAATTAACATTGCACTAATTGATACGAGTGACAAAAACTGTGAAAAATTATTAATAATTCGCTTCAACCCACTTGCTGAGTTTTCAGGGTATCTAAGCCTTACTTTCTGGTCGTTCTTAAAAATTTTTTCAATTTTTTTTTCAAAAATATCTGAGTCATTATTTTGATTAAATTTTACTTTGTACTCATAATTTAAAAAATTGCCGATACCATTTAATTTTAAAATATCCAGAGTCTGTTCGCTGGCTAAAGCCCAATCACCAAAAGCTACAAACCCACTAACGTCTGGAACAGACTTTATTTTACCAACGACTGTAAATTCTTGATCTTGAATATTTACAATTTCATTAATTTCAATTTTAAGAGTTTTTGATAAACTTTCATTAATTAAAATTGTTTTTTGTTCTTTGTGCATTCGCTCAAAAGCACCCTCAGGTTCATAAACAATCTCACCATAAAGAGGATATTTTTTATCAACTGTTTTAATTCTAGTAAATAAAGATTTATTTGTTTCTCGATTGGTTGTTGTAAGCATTGTGCTAAACTCAATCATCTGGGAGATAGTTGCGAATTCTTTGACTTTGTTTATTAGTTCAAGATTTCCTTGATTACGATTATAATCTATTTCTAAATCTCCCCCGAGCAACGCTCTAGCATTATCATTTAACTCTTTTTTTAAACTATCCTCGATTGTAAAAATTGCACTTAAAATGAAAAGACTGATAAAAAGCGTTAAGATAATACTTGGAATTTTTTTACAATTCCTTCTTAAGTCTCTTAAAACATATTTAAATATCATATTAATTTTAGATAAATTATTTAATTTTTCCGTCAATAATTTTAATTTTTCTGTCAGCTTTATTTGCAAGTTTCAAATCGTGGGTGACCATTATTAATGAAGAACCCTCCTCTTTAACATAATTGAATAAAATCTTGGAGATCATAATAGAATTTTCTGTATCTAAATTTCCTGTTGGTTCATCAGCTAAAATTAATTCAGGTTTCATCGCAATCGCTCTTGCAATTGCTACGCGCTGCTGTTCACCCCCTGATAACTGACTTGGCAAGTTATCAAAACGATGTTTTAGACCAAATCTTTCCAATAATTCTTTTGCGTTCTTTTCAGGATTTTTAAATTTATTAAGTTCAAGTGTTAAAGCCACATTCTCTACAGCTGTATAATTAGGAATTAAATAAAAAGACTGAAAAATTATACCAATATTTTTCTTCCTAATCTCAGATACTTGGTCCTCACTCAATTTAGTTATCTCATGATCTTGAAAAAATATTTTGCCTGATGTTGCACGCTCTAACCCCCCAACTAGCATTATTAGACTTGTTTTTCCTGAGCCACTTTCACCTACTATCGAAACAGTTTCTTTTTTTTTGGTAATTAAGTTAATATTATCTAATACGCTTATATTATCCTTGTCAGTTTTATATTTAAGGCTTACTTTTTTTAATTTAAGAAGAATGCTCATGTATAAAAGTTTTATTATTAAAATAATTGTTCTCTGTCTACTAACCATAAACTCATATGCAATTGAAAAAATTGTATTATTTGGTGATAGCTTAATGGCAGGTTATGGCTTACCCAATGAGCACCATTTATCATTCATTTTGCAAAAAAGTTTAAGATCTAAAGGTTACAATATAGAGGTGATTAATGGAAGTGTGTCGGGTAGCACCTCATCAGGAGGACTAAATAGAGTGGAATGGACTTTATCAGAGCCTGGAATAAATTTAATGGTTTTAGGCCTAGGCTCTAACGATATGCTAAGAGGTATTGAACCCGATGAAACTAAAGATAATTTGGAAAAAATAATTCAAATTTCACAAAAAAAAAATATTGATATCATTTTAGCTGGAATGATTGCCCCTAATTCACACGGAATTAAATATAAAAAAAAATTTGATAAGATGTTTTCAGATTTATCTAAAAAATATAAATTAGAACTAATTCCTTTTTTACTAGATGGTGTGGCTATGAAGCCGGAATTTAATTTAAGTGATGGCATACATCCAAATTACGAAGGAACAATAATCATTAGTACAAAAATAGAAAAAATAATTTTAAAAAAACTTTAAATAATTAAGAATGATAAAAAAAAAACCTTATCATCATCTGGTTGATGGAACTTTTAGAAATCCCGAAGGCTCTCCCAAAAGAGATTCTAATATCAAATGGTCTTATAAAATTTTTAATAAAGAAAAAAAGAAATTAGATATGACAATTAAGGAAGATCATGTTCTTGCAAAAGATAAAGTGTTAAGTGATTTAAAAAGATATAAAGATGGCGATTATATAGCCTGGATTGGTCATGCTACTTTTATAATTAAATTAGGAGACACTACTATTATTACCGACCCGATTTTTTCAAAGAACGCTGGACCTTTCATATTTGGACCAAAAAGATTTACCGATCCCGCTTTGAGATTAGATGAGATACCAAAAATAGATTTATTTCTACTTACGCATAATCATTATGATCATCAAGACATGATGACTATAAGGAGATTTCCATTTAAAGATACAAAAGTTTTAACTCCACTTAGACTTGGTAAATACTTTAGGACGAACGGATATCAGGATATAAAAGAAATGGACTGGTATGATGAAATAAGGATTAATGAAAATTTAAAAGTAACTTTTCTACCATCAGTTCATTGGTCAAAAAGAAGTTTAACAGATACGAATAAAACTTTGTGGGGTAGTTTTTTAATTGAATATAATGGAAAAAAAATATTTTTTGCTTGTGATACAGGAACTGGAAACATTTACGAGGATTTAGGAATCAAGTATGGACCGATTGATTTGACATTAATTAATATTGGTGCTTATAATTTTTATCCAATTATGCCGTATAAAGATAAGTCTATTTATCACACGAGCCCCGAAGAGGCACTTAAGATTGGTCAAGTTTTGAGAAGTAAAAAATTATTAGGTATGCATTGGGGAACATTTGTTTTATCTTTAGAGCCCATAATGGAACCACCACTGAGATTTAAAAGAAACGCTGAAAAATTTGGTTTCAAAGAAGAGGACGCAATTATATTTAAGATAGGTCAAATTTCTAAAATTTCAGATATTATTGATTAAAAACAAATGAAAAATTTGGATATTTTAATTGTTGAGGGCAATTTAAAAGAAGAAAATCATAATTTCACTAAAGCAGGTATTAAGACACACACAGAAAGTCTCACAGATAGTCTAAATCATTTAGATGAAAACTTACTTTTTGATATTGTAAATCCATCATCTGATAAAAATTTAGATGAAGTGAAAAAAAAACTTCCTAAATATGATGGATTAATTTGGGGTGGAAGCAGTTTAAATATTTATAACAATACACCAGAAATTAAAAGACAAATTGAATTTATGAGGGAGTGTCAAAAACAGGTTAAAAATATTTTAGCTATTTGTTGGGGAATGCAAGTGGCTGTTACAGCAGCCGGAGGCGAAGTTAAAAAAGCAAAAAAGCCACATATTGGTATAGCAAATGAAATATTAATTAACAAATCGGGTTTAAATCATAGCCTTTACAAAAATAAAAATAATAATTTCAATTCACCAGCATTTAATTTTGATGAAGTTGTGAAATTACCTCCGAAATGTAGTTGCTTGGCATCAAATAAAACCAATAAGGTTCAGAGTTTATTTTTTGAAGTCAATGGAGCAAAGATATATGGTTTACAATATCACCCTGAGATTTCTTATGAAAAAATGGTAAGTTTAATAGAGTTTAGAAAAGATAGATTAATTAAAACAAGAAAGGTATTTAAAGATGAAATAGAAATCGAAAATCATGTAGCATCTATTAAAAAAGAAATTGCTGTGTCAAATAAGACTCAAAGAATGATTGAGTTAAAAAATTGGTTAGATACTATAGGATTTATATAGATGTTGAGTTATATTTTACCTTTTATTATTTTAATTTTAATTGTCGTTTTTATTCACGAATATGGTCATTACTATTTTGCAAAAAAATATGGGGTAGGTATTACAGATTTTTCCATAGGCTTTGGTCAAGAAATCTTTGGTTGGAATGATAAATCTGGAACAAGATGGAAAATATGCTGGATACCTCTGGGGGGATATGTAAAGTTTTTCGGAGATAGGAATGTATATTCTCAAGCTGATCATAAAGAAATTTTAGAAAAGTATAACGAGGAAGAACAAAAAAAATTATTTATTTTAAAACCTTTATATCAACGAACCCTTATTGTGTTTGGTGGTCCCCTTGCAAATTTTCTATTAGCTTTGGTAATTTTTTTCTCAATTTATACTTTTATTGGAAAAGATTTTACACCTGCTGTAATAAATGAGGTTCAAAAAGATAGTCCTGCTATGGTAGGAGGATTAAAGCAAAATGACATAATTTTAGAAATAGACGATAACAAAGTTGAAAGCATAATGGATGTTTCAAAATTCATTACCATGTCAACTGATGAAATTATAGACTTTAAAGTAAAACGCTCTTACGATGAATTGATCTTAAAGATAAAACCCAACATAGTTTTAGGTGAAGATAATTTGGGTAATAAACTTAATAAAAGAATAGTGGGTATAAAGTTAGGAGCATATAATAATGAAATTAATCATGTTAAATTAGGCCCAGTAAAAGCAATTTATCATGCAGCTCATGAGGTTTATTATGTAGGTATTTCGTCCTTAAAATATATTGGCGCAATGATTTTTGGTAAAGCTGATACCTCTCAGCTCGGAGGGCCAATTAGAATAGCAAAAATTTCTGGACAGGTTGCAGAGTTTGGTGTTTTGGCGTTTATCAGCATGATGGCATACATATCAATCAGCCTTGGTTTAGTTAACTTATTTCCAATCCCAATGCTCGATGGTGGACATTTAATGTTTTATGCATTCGAAAAAGTTTTAGGCCGTCCGCTATCACAAAAAACACAAGAAGGTTTTTTTCGAATCGGATTATTTTTGTTAATATCTTTGATGTTTTTTACAACTTTTAATGATCTTAAAGACCTTGGATTGTTTAAATAATTTTCCCTAAAAAAGTTTAAAAACTCAATAAAATCAACTCTTTTTTGATTTACACAATATATTGTGTATAACTTTTTAGGACATACTAAAAAAAGTCTTGATTTATCAACACTTTTGACAACAATGAAATTAACCTAATAAAACCGGAGCAAAAATGAATAAAAAACAATTAATAGTCAAAATTTCTGGGGCATTAAATTTGAGTAAAGCTGATGCAGAAAGAACTTTTGATACAATTACCAATACAATTTTAGATGCATTAAAAGCTGATGATTCAGTGAAAATTGCTGGTTTTGGTACATATAAAGTGGCTAAGAGAAAAGCTAGAGTTGGAAGAAATCCAAGAACTGGTGAGCAGATTCAAATTGCTGCATCACAAAAAGTTAAGTTCTTACCTGCAAAAGCTTTAAAAGAAGTATTTAACAAATAAACGTCTAAAAACAGCCTTAACGAAACTCTCGTTAGGGCTGTTTCTATATGCAAATTCTGCATATCAAATTTACATAATCAGCGTTAGCTAATCTTATTCATTTCAATAAAAGTAACTTTTTAACAGAAGGGGTCTTTATGACAAAATTAATTAATAAAGTAAGCGTACCGCTTGTTAGTTTAATTTTATTATTAAACATGAGTGGTGCAGCAATGGCGGAAACTACAGTTTCTGCTGAAATAGGTTTTATATTTAATACCTTGCTATTTTTAATTTGCGGATTTCTAGTCTTTTTTATGGCTTGTGGATTTGCAATGTTAGAATCAGGAATGGTTACATCTAAGAGTGTATCCGTTATCTGTGCAAAAAATATAGGTTTAATATCAATTGCTGGAATAATGTTCTGGATGTTCGGCTATAATTTAGCTTACGGGATACCAGAAGGTGGTTACATAGGTAGCTTTGTTCCATGGTCAGACTCTAGTGCAGTTGATACTGGTTATGCAGATGGATCAGATTGGTATTTTCAGATGGTATTCTGTGCAACAACAGTATCTATTGTATCAGGAACATTAGCTGAAAGAATTAAGTTATGGCCATTCTTTTTATTTGCAGCGATTTTATCAGGAATTATTTATCCAATCGTAATGGGTTGGCAGTGGGGTGGAGGCTGGTTAGCTTCTGCTGGATTCTCAGATTTTGCAGGATCAACACTTGTACACTCAACTGGTGGAGCCGCAGCTCTAGCAGGTGCTTTGATGTTAGGTCCAAGACTTGGAAGATTTACTAAGTCTGGCGCACCAGCACCATTAAAACCATTTGCAGCGTCTTCAATTCCATTAGTAACTGTAGGAGTATTTATTCTATGGTTAGGTTGGTTTGGATTTAACGGTGGTTCTCAATTGGCTATAGGTACAGCTGATGATGCTATCGCTGTGTCAACAATATTTCTAAATACTTTCTTAGCAGGAGCAGGTGGTGTAATGGCTGCAGCGACTGTCACAAGATTGAACTTTGGAAAAACAGATGTTGTTCAAATGTTAAATGGATGTATCGGTGGATTAGTTGCAATTACTGCAGAACCATTGATGCCTTCACCACTAGCAGCAATATTAATTGGTGCAGTTGGCGGTGTAATCGTTGTTTATGGTACTAAACTTCTATTCTCATTAAAAATTGATGACGTTGTAGGAGCAATACCGGCTCACTTATTTGCTGGTATTTGGGGTACATTAGCAGTGCCGATTACAAATCCAGATACTTCATTTGGAACTCAATTATTAGGCGTGATTTCAATTAACGTTTTTGTTTTCGTAGTAGCTCTGATTGTTTGGAGCTTAATGAAAGCAACTATTGGTATCAGATTAAGTAAAGAAGCTGAAACTAAAGGCACTGACGTTACTGAAACAGGAGTGATTGCATACGCAATTCGCGACTAGTTGTTAATAAAGAAAGGGATCCTTCGAACTCCCTGTATATTTCGTCGAAGGATCCTTCAACTCTCTCTAAGTTAGTTAAATAAGAAGCTCCTCCCTCGAGGGGCTTTTTATTTTCTGGTTATCCTTTTAAGTGTGTTCAGTACTTCTTTAGCATGATCTTTGACCTTCACATTACTCCAAATTTTTAAAATTCTTCCTTTTTTATCAATTAAAAAGGTTGATCTGATTATTCCCATAAATTCTCGACCCATAAATTTTTTTTTACCCCAAACTTTATATTTTTTGAGAACTTTTTTATCTAGGTCAGATAAAAGATTGAACTTTATCTTATATTTTTTTTTAAATTTAATGTGACTTTCAAGACTATCTTTTGAAATACCATACACTTCGCAATTAAGCTTTTTAAAATTTGGAAGAAGCTTATTAAAATCATTTGTTTCTAAAGTGCAACCAGGAGTGTCATTTTTGGGATAAAAATATATTATTACATAATTACCAATCGATTTCTTGAGCAAATACTCTGTATTATCTGTGGAAGGTAACCTTATATGTGGAGCTTTGATATTTTCCTTAACCATTAAATTTATTCTCATCCCACAATTTTTTATAATCAATAAATGGTGACAGACCATAACTTGAATTAATATTTGTTAGATGCACAGATAAACTTTTTAAAGGAGATATACAAAACTCATCTTTATAAATCTCATTAATGTACTTCTCAAAAGGATCATGACGGTCTTCACAATTTTTTGAAAAATTTTGCCAGTACAAATCTAATAATTTTTTGCTAGTCAAAAAAGTGCATAAAGTCTTATTAATTGTTCTCCAATGTCTTTTATCTCCGATTAGAATATTTGTTTTTTCATTATCCATATATAGATAGGGATAATCTGAGGGACACATAAAAATATCCTTACCTAATTGAGATGACACTCTTTCATATGTAGCAATCATTTCTGATAACATAGTGTCAAAATGAAGATAATCATCTTCAATAAAGAAAATTAAGTCCTCCCCAATATCTTTACCAATCTCAAAGCACTGAAATAAACTCGCTAAATTTGAAAAAGTTTCCTGTGTTTTTTGTTTTTTAATTTTAGTTTCAAATTTTTTCGTGTTTAGGGTAATTATTTCTACATCTGAATCTTTTATTACTTTTTTTATTTTGTCTAAATTTTCGTTTTTTGAAGAATCATCAAGGATTATTGTTTTTATTTTTAGATCTGAATATTTTTTTTGACAAAGGTTAATTGATTTTATTAAAGATTTTATTGATCGAATTGAATATTCTACTTTCGGTTTTTCGAATAATCTTCTTTTATTTTGATCCCAAACTTCAATTTCTGTATTAACTCTAATAATTATAAGGATTGAATTTACTTTTCTTGTAATTTTTACCTCTCCTAAAGGTAGGACTATTGATTTTTGGTTAAAAATTGAAAGATCTTCATTCAGTTCTTTATTTAGTGTAGGAGAGGTAAATTCATTTTGATCAATAATTTCGAAGCCAAAAAATTTACAAATCTTTATGAAAAACTTTTTCATATCTTTTTATTTATGATATAAATATTTACAATATAATGACAATTAAATCATCCCAAACTCTTGTAGCAGAAGCTTTGAAAGAGATTAAGACTATATCTACTGACGAAGCTTTTGAGAAATTTAGTAAAAATGAGTGTAACTTAATTGATATTAGAGATGTAAGAGAATTGGAAAGAGAAGGACGAATTGATGACTCAAATCATGTTCCTAGAGGGATGTTGGAGTTTTGGCTTGATCCAGAGAGTGCATATTTTAAGCAAGGCAAACTAGATTTAAATAAAGAAATGGTTTTATTTTGCGCTGGTGGAATGAGATCAGCTCTTGCAGCAAAATCTTTAAAAGATATGGGATTTAAAAAAGTCTCTCATATTGATGGAGGATTTGGAGCATTAAAACAGAGTAAATTTAAAATAACTTAATTATTTAATTCATCTAAAGCATAGCCAAGCCTATCTTGTCCCCAATATAAATTATTATTTATAACAAAAGTTGGGGCACCGAAGATGTCATTATTGAAAGCAATATTTGTCAAATTTTTTAGCTCATCCTTAATCTTTTGATCTTTAATACCTGTTTCAAAATCATTATGATTTATCTCACATTTCGATAAGATATTTTTTATAGTTTCTTCATTTGAAATATCTTCGTTATTTTTCCAATAAGCATCAAAACAGAGATCAAAATACTTATCTTTTTTATTATTATTTATAAAAAGATATCCTCTCATCAGATATAATGAATTAATCGGAAATTTGTCATTCCAAATAAAGTCAATCTTATTTTTTTCAGCAATTAAAGTGCAATCATTTTTCATATTTTTCATTTTTCTCTCATTAAACGCGGGGGCAGTAATGCCTCCTAAATTATGAAGTCCACCAAGTAATATTGCTTTATAGTTAAACTTGCTCCTGTCATTTGAATTTATAATTTTTTTATGTGCTAAAAATGAATAAGGACTAATAAAATCAAAATAAAAATCGATTTTTTTAGTCATATAAGCTTATATTTTTGGCATAGAAAATTCTTATTAACCAATAAGTTAATAAACCCAATGGTCCGATTAGATAAGTAATGATGAGTGGTATTGAAATTAAGAATTTATTAATGACAAACTTTTGTGAGTCTTTTACAATCCAACCTCCGGTAAATAAATTAATCGATATAAAATGTATCCAGAACATCATAAGAAAATTTTTGTTGGAAAATAAATCCGTCGTGTCATCAATACCCATATAGAGGCTAAAATTACTATTAAAATCATACGAGTTTAAATAAGACTTATATAATAAAAATATGTACGCACCGCTCAATATAAAAATTGGAAATATTGAAGTCACAAAATACCGGCAAAGATTAGACTTTGGAAAAAAAATTACAATCAACCAAAATGGGAGAACTCCTAGATTTACCCAATAGTAGAGCATATCTATTGAAAAATAATTATAAATTTGTTCGATCATTTTAGAATATATTATATTAAATCTTTCTATGATTCCTA
>JACWEH010000040.1 GCA_014653585.1 Pelagibacterales bacterium SAG-MED38
TTTTTTCAAAATCATCAGTTTTATAATTAATTACTCGATCTATATTTAGAGAATTTAAATATTTTTCTTTTACATCAGATCCTACTGTAACAATGCATTTCACTCCAAAAGCCATTGCCATTGAAACGGCAGTTAGTCCAATACCACTAGCACCACCGTGAATAAGTAGTGTTTCATCCCTTTTAAGCTTCGCAAGGTCAAATAAATTTGTCCATACTGTAAAAAAAGTTTCAGGAATAGTGCAAGCATCACTTAGCGAAATTCCTTTAGGAATAGGTAGTATTGTTGATTTATGGCACTTCACATATTCTGCATATCCACCACCCGTTACTAGAGCGCAAACATTTTCATTTAGAAGTTCTTTATCAATACCTTTGCCACAATCTACAATATGTCCTGAAACCTCTAGTCCAAGTATCTCTGAAGCACCTTTAGGAGGTGGATATTGACCCATGCGTTGCAATATGTCTGGTCTATTTATCCCTGCTGAATGAACTTTAATTAATACTTCCTCATCACTAATTATTGGTGTCTCTAAATTGTCAGATACATATAGGACTTCAGGGCCTCCAAATTTGACAAAAGTAATTGCTTTCATAAAAATATAGAGGAGCTGCTGTATTTTTATAGCAGCTCCTTGTTAATATTAATTAATTTTATTATTAATTTCTATTTTTCTTGGTTTTTGATGTTCTGGAATTTCTCTTTCAAGAAATACATGCAATAAACCATTCTCATAGTTTGCATCAGATACTTTGATGGTGTCCGCTAGTCGAAATTTTCTCTCAAAGCTTCTTCCAGCAATACCTTTATGCAAGAACTCAACGTTATTTTCAGAATCATTGGTCTTGCCACTGATTATTAGCTCATTTTCTTGAACAGAAATGTCTAAGTCAGACATTGAAAAACCAGCTACCGCAAGTGTTATAGTATAATTATTTTCTGATTTCACAATATTGTAAGGCGGGTAAGCACTTCCAGACTCGTTCATGTTAAAGACTGAGTCAAAAATATTGTCAAATGCGTCAAAACCTACGCTTGAGCGCAGTAATGGTGATAAGTCAAATGTAGTCATAATTAATCCTCCTTAAGCGATTAAATTTTAGCCTACTTAAATTAAGCTAGGCAATTTTCGCTGATGCATTATTGCCATCAGCAAGACATATATTGTGACGATTATCTTGATTTCAAGGTTTGATGTCTAAGTTTTAAGATTGCTAAATCTTTTCTTAAATCTGCTTACTTGACCTTTATCTTGAATTTTTTGCTGCCCACCAGTCCACGCAGGATGGGATAAAGGATCTATGTCAAGAGACATTGTATCTCCTTCC
>JACWEH010000041.1 GCA_014653585.1 Pelagibacterales bacterium SAG-MED38
CAAAATCAAAAATAAATCATCTAGGAGGAAGAGCTGTTGACCCAAAATATAAGAATGAGATTGAATATCTGAGAAATTGGCATTGGATGTGGTCAAAATTTTATTTTAATAAAAAACACTATGGTTATTTGATAGCTGTATTTAAAGTTTTTAAGAACTTAGTTTCTGCAAAAATTAAATTTTTTTATTATCTAATTACTTTGAATACTTTTAAAAGAAAAATTTATCAGATGAGATTATCAGGATTAATTAGTTCTATGATAGGTAAAAATTCATATTATAGGCCTAAACTTTAAAAATTAATGACCAGGGAATTCTATTAAGTTTTCTACATGATAATTTTTTTTGATTAAAGCGTTAGAACCACCTAGATCAAAAAGATTTATTACAAATACAAATCCGGCAACTTTTCCTTTAGAAATTTCCACAAGTTTTGCTGCAGCATCTGCAGTACCACCAGTAGCAATTAGATCATCAATAATTAAAATAGAGTCTCCCTTGCATATAGAGTCTTTGTGAACTTCTATAGTAGCTTTCCCGTACTCTAATTCAAAGTCAACAGAGTGTACTTCAGCAGGCAATTTATTTTTCTTTCTAAACATTATAAATGGTTTTTTTCAAAATATATGAAACAGCTGACGCAAAAACAAATCCCCTTGACTCAATTGCTGCAATCTTATTAAATTTCATTTTTTTTGATCTCTCTATAATTTGATCAATTGTTTCTGAAAAAGCTTTCTCATTTTTAATTAGTGTAGTGATATCTCTAAATAAAATACCTTTTTTTGGATAATCTGGGATAGATCTAATAAAGTCTTTTAAATTCATATGAGTAAATTATAAAAGTATAAATAAATTAAATTTATAACATGACAATAAATAAATTAGCAATTATTGGTGGCAGTGGCCTTTATGATGTTGAGGAGTTCAAAAATCGAGAATTATTAGATTTAAATACTCCTTGGGGAAAACCTTCAGACCAAATTTTAAAAACTAACTATAATAATAAAGAAGTTTACTTTTTACCAAGACATGGGAGAGGTCACTTTATTTCACCGTCTAAAATAAATTTTAGAGCCAACATTGATGCTCTTAAACAACTGGGTGTAACAGATATAATATCAGTTTCGGCAGTCGGATCTTTAAAAGAGGATTTGCCTCCTGGAAAATTTGTTATTGTTGACCAGTTTATTGATCGGACATTTGCAAGAGAAAAAACATTTTTTGACGACGAAAT
>JACWEH010000042.1 GCA_014653585.1 Pelagibacterales bacterium SAG-MED38
TTTGATTTTTCAATTTCATCTACTGCCTCAAGAAAAACATACTTTATAGGACTCTCTGAGAGATGGTGGGTGGTTGATGCAATTTCTTTGATGGTACGTCCTGACCAAAATTCTTCCTCAAATTGTTTGCTGATTTTTTTTAAAGACCTAAAAAGTCGTATTTTATGAATAATTATTGTCCATGAGAATATTGATGCTGCAAATAATATAAGAATTACTAACTTCACTACTAAGTCAGCCCTAAAGAAAAGCGACATTAAGGTGAACTCATCGTTTATTTGACTTGTACTAATCAGAGCTTCGTTTTCCATAATATTATTTTAAAACCAAAAATTGTCTTAAATAGGGCATCAAGTGTTAGTTTTCTTGCTTTCAAGTAAGATTTTGTATAGCTCCATAAAGTCATCTAACCTTAAAACGCACAATGAATTACCAGTTGTTTCCCTATTTCTTCTTGTGATTACCACAGGAAATGAGTCTGATTTAGATGTTTCAATATTTTCTTCGACTTGCTTAATTGACTCATGGATTTTAAATTTTTCAGTTCTCTTTGCCTCAACGTAAATATGAGGAGTGTTTTTTAAATCACTTCCTCCTGATGATTTTATTGCTCCACCACCAGACAGTGGCATTCGTTGTACAAGATCATCTCCACCAAAAACTTTTTCGTTAAAATATTTTGCTAACTCTCTTTCATATCCATCACCTTTTCTTTTTTGGAGAGCTACCTGGCATAAAAACGAATCAAATTTATCAATTCATTAAAGACTAATTAATATATTAAGATTTTAAAAGTTAATTAATTAAGCAATTCTGCTTAATTCTTCATCGCTTGCCTCAAAATTTGAAAAGATATGTTGAACATCCTCGTCACCATCAAGCTCATTTATTAGATTTATAAGTGATTTCAACCTATCACCTTCAACTTTAACTAATATATTTGGTCTCCACTGAAAACCAGATGAGACGGGCTCGCCGTATTTAGAAGCTAACAAGTCGTAAAACTTTGACAATGCATCAGGTAAGCATACCGTTTCATATTCATCCTCTTCTAAAAAACAATCTTCAGCACCATTTTCAATTGAGAAGTTAAAAAACTCATCCTCATTTGCAATATCTTTATTGAATTTCAGAAAACCATAATGTTTAAATGCATGAGAAACCGACCCTGTTTCACCTAATGATCCA
>JACWEH010000043.1 GCA_014653585.1 Pelagibacterales bacterium SAG-MED38
AATTCAAACTTTAGTAAATTAGGTAATTTTAAACTTAAAAACGAAAATGTTAGAGGTGTATTATTTGATTTAGGCTATTCGTATACTCAAATGAAAAATCCTAAAAAAGGATTATCTTTTAATTCTAGCGGGTCGCTGGATATGAGGATGGGTTTAAATGAATTCTCAGCTCGAGAAACAGTGAATAAATTAGATGGAGAAAGTCTTGTAAAAATTTTTAAATCTTTTGGCGATGAAAGAGACGCAAAATTAATTGTTAAAAATATTCTTAAGGAAAGATTGTTTAAAGAAATAGATACTCCTAGCTTAGTAAAGATTATTGAAAAATCAAAAAAAATAAATAGTAAAAAAACTCATTCTGCAACAAAAGTTTTCCAGGCGTTGAGAATTTTTGTTAATAAGGAAATAAGCGGGCTTATTTACGGAATGATTCATGCAGCTAAAGTTTTAAAAAAAGATGGACTTTTAGTTATTGTGACTTTTCATTCTTTAGAAGATAAAATTGTAAAATATTTTTTTAGAAGTCTCTCAGAACATAAAAGCGTATCTAGATATCGACCTGAGGAAATAAAGAAAGAAATTTTATTTAAATTACATCAAAAAAAACCAATATTTCCCTCAAATCAAGAACTGAGAGAAAACTATCCTTCTAGGTCTGCAAAATTAAGATGCTTAATAAAAAAGGAAAATTTTTATGATTTTGAAACCGATATTTTAGATAAATTTAAAGATTTAATAGAAATTGAAAATCTTGGACTTAACTTATGAAAAAAATTCTAACTATTAGTTTAATTTTTTCACTTATTGTAATTACCTCTTTTATAAAAAATTCTACAAAGAAAATTGACGAGGAATTGTTCAGTTTAAAAGATAATATATCAGATTTAAATTTAGAATTAGATAATGTGAAACTTGAATTCGATTATTTAAGCTCTCCAGAAAAACTGACTAGTTATCAAAATCTTTATTTTGAAAATAAATTAACCCAAAAGAGTATAAATGAAATTGGAATTATTGACTTCACGAGAGAAAAAATTCTTACAAACGATGTCAAAATTATAGATAGCGAAAAATAATAATATGAAATTTATTCTCCAAGAAAACAAAGAAAAATTCGAATTTATAAGTGACAAAAAAAACTTTGATATTAAGTTTAATAGAGTT
>JACWEH010000044.1 GCA_014653585.1 Pelagibacterales bacterium SAG-MED38
AATTAAAGAATTTGAGCCCAATCTATTGGCTCCATGAACTGAAACACAAGCTGCTTCTCCTATTGCCATCAGACCAGGAACAGTTTTTTCTGAACCATTTACAGTTAATACTTCACCTTTATAATTTGTAGGAATACCTCCCATATTATAATGAACTGTAGGTACTACGGGGGATTGGTTCCTTGGTGATATCAACATTTGCAAATAACCTTGCTGCATCAGTAATGCCAGGTAATCTACTTTCAATAATTTCTTTATCCAAGTGACTTAAATTTAAATGAACATGGTCTTGATCTTTACCAACGCCTCTACCTTCATTAATCTCTATTGACATTGATCTACTTACTACATCTCTAGAAGCTAAATCTTTTGTTTTAGGTGCATATCTTTCCATAAATCTTTCTCCTTTAGAGTTTGTAAGATACCCTCCTTCTCCTCTTGCACCTTCTGTTATCAATGTACCATGTCCATAAATTCCTGTAGGATGGAACTGCACAAATTCCATATCTTGCAAAGGTAAACCAGCTCTCAAAACCATAGCATTACCATCTCCAGTACAAGTATGAGCAGAAGTTGCTGAGTAATAAACTTTACCATAGCCACCTGTAGCAATAATTACTGAGTGAGCTCTAAATCTATGAATTGTTCCATCATTTAAATTCCATGCAATTAGCCCTTTACACTCTCCATCTTTCATCAGTAAATCTAAGGCAAAATATTCTATAAAAAATTCTGTTTTATGTTTTAATGCTTGTCCATATAAAGTATGCAAAATTGCATGACCTGTTCTATCAGCAGCTGCACATGTTCTTTGTACAATACCATTGCCATAATTTTTTGTCATTCCACCAAATGGTCTTTGATAAATTTTTCCATCTTCAGTTCTACTAAAAGGAACACCATATTTTTCTAATTCAATCACTGCTTTCGGTGCTTCTTTACAAAGATATTCGATACTATCTTGATCACCTAACCAATCAGCTCCTTTAACTGTATCATACATATGCCAACGCCAATCATCTTCTCCCATATTACCAAGCGCCGCCGAAATACCTCCTTGAGCAGCTGAAGTA
>JACWEH010000045.1 GCA_014653585.1 Pelagibacterales bacterium SAG-MED38
TTTAAAGAAATTTTAAAATTAAAAACACCTCATAATTCACTTCATATGATGGAGAGTGTGGGAATATTGAAAACTCATTTCGAAGGAGCTTTACTGGATGAAAATTTTAAAAACTTAATTGAAATTGAATCAAGAATTGGCGCAGTACCCAATCCTATAATTAGGCTAAGCACACTTATAGGAAGCTCACTTGAAAAAACAAACCATTTTATTAATAGCTTTCCATTATCCAAGGCAGATTCAACAGAGTTACTGAAATTATCAAGTCTCAATAAAAAAATTGTTTCATACCTTTCAATGAAAGAAGTTCGCTACTTATTGTATAAGCTTGGTAAAACTGAATTTCAAAATCAGATTATAATAAATTGGTCTCGAGATACTCAAAATAAGAACGAAGTTAACTGGAGATCGTTGTATGAAGTTGCGGATAACTGGACCAAACCTGATTTTGGAATTTCACCAAAAGACATTATAAACATGGGGATAGAGCAGGGACCAATGGTTGGAAGAATAATGTCTGAAGTTGAAGATTGGTGGGCCGAAAATGACTTTATCGATGATAAGTTTTCTCTTATAGAGCGCTTGAAAGCGATTGTTCAGGCTCAAAAGTAAAAATTCTTTTATTTAAATTCAATTTTTTTAATATCGTAATTCTTTTCACCTTTTGGTGTTGTCACAGTAACAAAATCTCCTTTTTCTTTTCCAATAAGTGCTCTCGCAACAGGTGACTTATAGGACAATAAGCCTGATTCAATATCTGCTTCATCATCACCAACAATTTGAAATTTTGTTTTAGATTCATCATCTAAATCTGACAACTCAACAGTTGCTCCAAAAACAACTGTCTTCTGAGTTTTTGGAATATTATCAAGATCTATTATTTCTGCATTAGAGAGCATAAGTTGAATTTCTTGAATACGTCCTTCAATGTGACCTTGCTCTTCTTTGGCGGCATGATATTCAGCGTTTTCTTTTAAGTCACCATGCTCCCTTGCTTCAGCTATGGCTTGTATTACCTTTTGACGCTTATTATTAATAAGATCATTCAATTCGTCTTGAAGTTTTTT
>JACWEH010000046.1 GCA_014653585.1 Pelagibacterales bacterium SAG-MED38
AAAACGCAATCAGTTTATAAATTTGCAAAAAAAACAAACCCGTTCGTAAAAGGTATTAAAGCAAAAAAATCCTCTAAACTTCCACTAAATCAGACCATGAATATCACTTTGTTGAAAAAAATTATTAAATAATTATGGTAGCGGGAAGTGGGATCGAACCACTGACCTCGGGCTTATGAGTCCCGCGCTCTAACCAACTGAGCTACCCCGCCTTTTGACTTTGTTGATTTATAATATTTATTAAGTTTGATTCAATAATAATTAATCATTAAATTTATGTTAATTTAGTGTAATTGACTAATTTTAGCTAAAAATAACAAGCCCGAATAAAATCAAACCTGTAGAAGCTGCTGCAGAAAAATAAAATTTTTTTCTAGCCTCTTGTATTCTATTGAATTTTACTCTGTTTAAGAGAACATTGATATCTGTGCTTCTGGAAGTAGATACTGAACTATCTGAAACAGTATATTTTGAAACCATTTTTTGTTTAAGAGTATTGGTTAAATTTTTCATTTATCAAATTAAAGCATCCTTTGAGTTGATTAGCAAATAAAATTATAAAGATAGAAATATTCCAATTGAACCTAATAGTAGAGCGCAAAAAGAAAAAATAAAAATGTTTTTTTTTAAACTCTTTACCTTGTTGAGCATCTAATTTTGACCTGAGAACATTAATGTCAACTCTGCCAGAACTAGTTTTCTTTTGGTTTAAAGGCTTTTCAGAAACATCAATATCATTTAGAGTTGCGATATTATCACTTTTATCTTTATAGCCTTTAAAATCCATGTTGTATTAAAACATCTCTTCTGCTTAAGAACAATTTTAAAAAAGTTCAAATTGGGTCACTTATAATTTGACAACTGTTCAAATTGGGTTTCTATTAAGAAAAATTTCAATTATGACTATTTAAGAAATAGATTTTTCCAAAACTCTCACCGACGAACAGGTGTATGATACAATTATGTCTAATTACTCCGTTCTGAGTAAAGATTGGATATCTCATC
>JACWEH010000047.1 GCA_014653585.1 Pelagibacterales bacterium SAG-MED38
AACTTTGAAAATTGGAATGTCATTTTCTTTAAAATAATTTCCAATTTTTTTGGCTTGGTCTCTTCCTTCATTATTCAAATTTCTTTGAGTCTGGCAGTTATTGATATCAAAGTTTTCAGGGTCCCCTCCACCCGGTGCATATGCGTGTCTTATAAATATAAGTTTGCCGCCCTTTTTTAATTCTATTGATAAATCTTGATTTAAATCTGCTTTAATCGTTGAAGAGAAAGTTATAAAAATAATAAAAAAAAATTTTATAAGTTTCATTAATGTCTATTAAATTAAAAAAAATAAATAATACAATTATTAAATGTAAAAAATGCCCTAGACTTGTTAATTTTATCAAGAAAATTTCAACACAAAAAAGGAAAAAAAATAAGAATGAGAAATATTGGGGAAAACCGGTACCAGGATTTGGTGATAATAAAGCAAGATTAATGATTTTAGGTCTTGCTCCTGCTGCTCATGGTGGAACAAGAACTGGGAGGGCATTCACTGGAGATAAATCAGGAAATTTTTTATTTAAGAGCTTATTTTTAACAGGAATTTCTAGCCAGAGTTTTTCTGAAAAAGCAAATGATAATCTAAAATTAAATAATACCTATATAACTAATATTCTTAAATGTGTTCCTCCTGGTGATAAACCAGAAAGTAAAGAATTAAATCGCTGTTCAAGTTATTTAGAAAATGAATTCAAAAACTTAAAAAATCTTAAAGTTATTTTTACTTTAGGAAAAGTTGCATTTGATAATTGTTTAAAAATTTATAAAAAAAAATTTATGCTTTACAAAAAATTTAAATTTAAACATGGAAACAAATATTTATTACCAGATAATAAAGTTTTAATTGCTTGTTATCACCCAAGTCCAAGGAATGTAAATACAAAATTAGTGACGACTACTATGATTAACCAATTACTTATTAAAGCAAAGAAAATAGCTAAGTTTTAATAGTGTCACAAAAGTAAGGTCTAAACTTAGAGTAAATTTCATCAGGTATTT
>JACWEH010000005.1 GCA_014653585.1 Pelagibacterales bacterium SAG-MED38
AAAAAAAATGTTGTGATTGGTTTCGGTATCACTGAAAAAACTATAAAATCACTAAAAAAAGCTGATGGTTTAGTTGTTGGAAGTGCTATTTGTAGGGAAATAACGAATTCTATAAAAAAAAGACAAAATCCGGTCACAAATGTTTATAATGTCATAAATAGACTGAATATTAAAATTAAATGAATTGGATAACAAAAATAATTAAAGCTGGTGAAAAAATTAAAACAGCTATACATAAAAGAGCAACTAAAGAAGAAATTGCAAAAAGTGATTGGACTAGTTGCTGTAAAGGACCAATTTTAAAAAAAGACTTAGAGGAAAATCTTTGGGTGTGTCCTGATTGCAATAAACACCACAGAATAAATCCAAAACAACGATTTGATATTTTTTTTGGAAAAAATAATTATGAAATTTTTAAAACACCAATACCAAAAGATGATCCTCTAGATTGGACAGACTCCAAATCTTACAAAGATAGATTAAAAAGTGCGAGAAAAAAGACAGGACTGGATTGTGGTATGATGGTTGTTTTTGGTTCAATTAATAATATTAAAGTTACTGCAGTTGCATCAGACTTTGAATTTTTAGGTGCTTCAATGGCAGCTGCAGAAGGTGAGGCGTTTCTATATGGTATTCAACATGCCATCGAAAACAAAACTCCTTTTATTTGTTTTAGTTCTGGAGGAGGAATGAGAATGATGGAAAGTTTGATTTCGTTATCTCAAATGACAAGAACAACGATGGCTATTAATGAATTAAAAAAAAATAATCTTCCTTATCTGGTTTGTTTAACGGATCCGACTGCTGGTGGAATTACAGCTTCTTACGCGATGTTGGGGGATTTACACATTGCAGAGTCAGATCACGCTTTAATTGCTTTTGCTGGGGCTCGAGTTATCGAAGGAACGGTAAAAGAAAGTTTGCCAGAAAATTTTCAAAGAAGCTCTTATGTTCAGAAAACTGGGTTTGTGGACTTAATTCTCGATAGAAAAGATCTTCAAGAAAAAATTGGGATTTTAATTTCAATTCTATTAAATAAGAAACCTGTTATAAGCTCTGAAGAACATGAAACTTCAGAAAATAGTCAGTCACTTACAAAAGCTGCATCCTAAAGAAATAGATTTAAGTTTAGACCGTATAAAAATTCTTTGTGAAAAATTAGACAATCCTCAAGAAAAAATAAAAGCAATATCAGTGGTAGGAACAAATGGTAAGCAATCTACCATTAATGCAATTTTTTCGATTCTTAAAGAAGCAAAAGTAAAAAGCAATGTTTATACGAGCCCTCACATTCAAAAAATCAATGAGAGGTTTGTTTTTAATAATAATATGCTTAATGATGATGAATTAATTGATCTTTTTGAAGAAGTTGAAAAAATAAATGATCAAAATCCCTTAACTTTTTTTGAGGCTTTGTCTGCTTGTTATTTCTATAAGGCCGCTCAATATCCAAATAATATTAATTTAATAGAGGCAGGTTTGTTTCATAGGTTTGACGCAACTAATATTCTAAAAAATAATTTAGCAAGTATTGTATGCTCTATTAGTAAAGATCATCTTGATTGGTTACCAGAGGATCAACAAACTATTGAAAAAATTGTATTTGAAAAAACATCCTCTCTTTTAAATTCTAATATAATTGTATCTAAACAAAACTCGGTTAAAACAACTGAAAGTATCAAAAAATCAATTTCACAAAACTTATCTAATAAATTGTTTTTTAATGAAGATTATAGTTATTCTAATGGAGAAAACGGTTTTTTTTATTATGAAGATAAATTTGGTGGCTTAAAACTACCATTGCCAAATATTCTTGGACAATTTCAGTTAGAAAATATTTCAACAGCAATAGCAACAATAAGACAGTTAAATTTAGAAGTTAAAGATGATGATATAAAAAATGCAATTACCAAAATTGAGAGTATTGGCAGATTACAAGAAATAAAGTCTGGAAAAATTAAAGATCTAATCAAAAATAACCAATTATTGTTAGATGGAAGTCATAACGAAGATGGTGCTAGAGTTTTAAATGAATATCTCCAAACCTTAGATTGTAATAAGCATTTTATTATAGGAATGATGTCTAATAAAAATCATGAAGAATATATTAGCCACTTTAAAGATATATCATCTCTAACCACTGTTGATATTCCTAATCAGCAAAACGCTATCAGTGGTAAAAAATTAAAAGAAAAATTTCAAAATGTTTTTAATACTAAATACGAGGACAATATTGAGAAAGCAATTAAGTCCTTAACACTTAAAGAAAACGATATATTAATAATTACAGGATCTTTGTATTTAGCTGGCGAAATATTAAACTTAAATTAGATATTTTTTTCTAAAAACTCTTTCATATGACTTTCTGGTACGCCACCAACTTTTCTGTCAACCTCAACACCTTTTTTATAGATTATCACTGTTGGAACACCTCGTATTCCCGCAGCACTTCCAGTATTAATACCGCCATCTTCTATATCAGCGTAATAAAAACCAGCCTTGTCTTTATACTCAACAGCAAGCTTGTCCATAATTGGTTTTAAGGACTTACAAGGCCCACACCAAGCTGCACTAAACTGGATTACCGAAACGTCTTCACTTTTAATTTTGTTTTCAAAATCTTCATCTTTAAAATCTGTAAGCATAAATCCTTTCTATAAACTTGTATCTTAAAGTCAACTAGGCAATTTCATATTTTTTTTCGATAGACATAATAAAATCATTAATTTCATCTAGTTTATTTAATTCAATTTTATTGTCTCTTTTATCCGCTTGGTCTCTCAAATAGTCGATTTCATTATATGCCATATTTACTGTTTGCCACTTCTCCTTATTCTTACTTAGTATGCGTCTAGCAATTTCACTTTTAATATTTTTATATAAATCAGGTGGTAAAATTTGAGGTGCCTCTTGATAAATTATTTTTTGACCAAACCAACTACATCTTTTATCTTGAAATTTATCTAATAATCTCAACTTATCTTCCCAAGATGAACTATGCCAGGTTTTAAAAAGAGCAGTATCTTTATTTGGAATAAATTTTTCATACAAAGTTTCTTCAGGTAACAAATCTTCCTGAGTTTTAGTTTGCTCTTTTTCCTCTGCTGCCTCTCTATTTATAATTTGTATATTTTTACAAAAATTTTCATTATTTCTGACCATTTGCGCTCTTCTTTTAATTGTTTCTAAATCTAGGTCTGAATAGGGTTTTTGTTTAAGTGCAAATTGTTTATCTAAAATGACTGGAGCTTTATTAGTTTTTAAAACTCTTAAGGGTTTTGGACTATATTTTTTAAAAATATCTCTTAACTGATTTACTGTTAAGTTTAATAGTGGTTCTGGATCTCTCCTTAAATCCCAAACGTATCCCCATGATGCATAGGATGGATGAAAACAATGATTCGGATGTAGTGTGCTGGTAAGATACATCATATTTCTACCCTTCACATTTTCAAAAATAGAATATATGCCTTCATTTTTTAAAAACGTTTCTACACTTGTTTTAGTTGATGTTTTTAAAAATGTTTCCCAATTTTCTTTATGTTTATCCTTAATAATTCGAAGGACCTTTAATGAATTTAGAGCATCAACGTAGGCAGTGTGGCTTGCTGAAGTGTCAAAACCTTGCATCCTTGATAAGGATTCTAATGCAAGGCTAGCGTTACCAGCTTGTGTTAATTCTGTTTTTAAAGTTTCAGAATTTAAGGTTTGAGCTGCCCTAGCTATGTGTAAACCATCATGTTCACTATTAGGCGATGAGTGAGTAGCGTAAGGATAGCGATTGCCCTTAAAAAAATTAAAATGAAACATTCTTCGATCAAAATTCAAATTTGACCAGCCCATAAACATTGCTGGAGCACACTTAGAGAAAAAGTTTTCAACAGCACCTAAAAAGTCATAATGTGAATAATTGCCTTTAGTTAATAAATCAATGCTAGTTGAATTAACAAGTAAAGCCTTTGCACTTGGCACCTCGCCTTCCGGCATTCGCCCTCTTATATTTAACTTTCCAATTTCTTTTAAATTTTTATCAACTACAACAGCCCCAACCTCAATTATGGATCCCCATATTGTTGAATTTGTGGTTTCAGTATCGTAAATTACAATCTTATCCATTTTTTATTAAACTAAGTTATTCATCTCATTAAATTTTTTTAATCTACCTAAAAACAAATTTTGATATGTTATTAGTTCAGGCCCTTGAATCTTAAACTCTTGAAATAAATTATCCACTGTACAAACTAGAATAACACATGCATTAATATTGGAATTGTAAACAACATTATGTGCTAAAGAGTAAGCCGCAGTTTGTAAAAACCAAGAGTCTATGTACTCAGCTTTTTTTGGTTTGTTGGACTGCTTAAAATCAATTATCGTTTCTTTTCCTTCATAAACACCGACGCAGTCTGCTGTTCCTGCATATCTATCAGGATAATGCATAGTGGCCTCCACACCATATATTTCCTCTAATCTTTTTGTTAAACCCTTATCAATAATTTCTTTTGCCATTTTTTTATATTGCTCATTGTCTTCAAAAAAACTCAAATTTTCTCTACCTAAAAGAAAAGACTCTAAATAGCTGTGCATTTGAGAGCCTCTGCTACTTGCTGCCTTTGTTATAGCTTCAGCTTCTTTATGACCAGTTCTTTCTCTCCAGTTAGCTAAAGCTGCTTTATCTTCCTCGGATTTAGTTGCATCAAGTATTGAAGTTACACTCGGTAACTTTGCTTCTCCTAATACGTATCTTCTTATTCCATCTTCTGTCGCTCTTGAACTTGTAGGATAGTCATATTTTTTGTTCCAACGCATGTGATTTCTTATAGTCGGTATTATCTGAAAAAAGAAATTATTTTTTGACTTGTTTATTTCTTTTAACAAAACTCTCAACGTTCTCTGTTAGAACAGCTTTTTCAACTTGCTCGGGATCTTTTATATTTTCTAAAGTTCTAGTAATTGATCTTGCATCTTTTCCAAAACTATCAACAACTGTCATAGCCTCTTCAAGTTTTTTTCTTAATTTATAAATATTATCAAAATGACTAGAAAATCTTGTACTAATAGTTTTTAAATGATCATAAATCTCTGTTGCATGTTTTGAAATTTTAAGAGACTGAAAGCCCATGTGTAAAGACTGTAAATAAGCTGAGAGAGTATTTGGGCCACAAATTACTATTTTATGTTTTTTCATTAATTCTTGAGTTAATAGCTCTTTACTGCTTGGGTCTTGATACTCAGTTAATTCTTTATAAAGACTTTCTGTAGGAGCGTACACTATTGCAAAATTTGAAGTTTTAGGTGGAACAATATATTTTTCCATGACACTTTTTGCTTTAGCCTTAAATGCACTTGCTAATTTTGTTCTAGCATCAGCAACTGCCTTCTTATCATCTGCCTCATGCGCATCTGTAATTGCCTTAAATTTTTCTACTGGAAAATGAGAGTCTACCGGAACCAAAACATCTCCTTGAAGCTTGATTGCAAATTCTACGTTTTCACTTGTATCTTCTTTCATTTTGACATTTGTCATATATTGAGACGCAGGTAATAAATCTTTAATTAGAGCATCCAAAGAATACTCAGCTAGAGTTCCATATTTTTTGACCCCTGCTAAAATTTTAGTAATTCCTTCTTGACTTTGATTTAAGAGCTTTACTTGTTCATTAAAATTACCAACCTTCTCATCTACTTTAGTAAGTGCCTCGGTCATATCCTTTGTAACCCCAGTTGATAAAGAGTTAAATGAGGTAGACATCGAACTTAGAGATGTATTAATTGTAGAGTTTAAGCTATCTTTTAATCTAATAATTTCCGCATTCAAATTTGCTATTTCATTAGTCTCATCAGCTCTATTCTCTTTCTTGGACTTTATATTTAAATATAAAATAGCCAAGATTGCTCCAAACATTAAAATTAAAATTATTAATAAAATTGTGTCCATGATTCGTAACTTGTATTATAAAGGATTTTTATGGAATTATATCTTATTTTGAAAATTATTTTTGGAATAGGGGTTCTGATAGCCACTTATGCAATAATAAGAAATTTAGATATTATCAAAATTATTCTCATATACTTTAAAGATAAATTACTTAGAAAGTAATTTAACGAAGTTTTTTAAACCTTTTTTTTTACTATTTTTTTTTGAAGTAAAAATACAAGCTTGAGATTTTAAGATTTCTCCATCTTTCAATATACGTAGGTTATTCGCTCTAATAGTCTCACCTGTAGATGTTATGTCTGTAATTAATTCAGCTGAACCAGTGAAAGGGTACGCCTCAGTTGCTCCTAAACTATCAACTAATTTAAATTGAGTAACACCTTTAGAAAATAAAAAATCCTTAGTTAAATTTGGATACTTAGTTGCAACTCTTAATCTTTTTTTCTTTTTATCTCTAAATTCAAATGCAATTTCTTCTAGGTCAGCTATTGTTTGAACATCAATCCAAGGATCAGGTATAGCTACAACTAGATTAGCATTTCCAAAATCAAGTTTTTTAATAACATTTATTTTGTTTTGGGTATTTATCTCACTTTCTTTTAATAAATCAAAACCAGAAAAGCCAACATCTAGAGAGCCATCTCCCAATCTTTCAATAATTTCTCTAGCGTGCAAATATAAAATTTTTATGTTTAATTTATTTTTTATTGAACCTATCAAATCTCTTTCCCCTCGCTCAGAAATAAGCTTTAATTTCTTTTTGGTAAAAATTTTTAAAACATCTTTTCTCAACCGTCCCTTGCTAGGTATTCCTATATTTATTAAATTTTTCATAATTGATTATTTAAGTTTAGAGCTGCTCCAACTGCAGGTACGTATTTTTTTGAGCCAAGATCAGAAATTAATTTGTCATAACGACCACCATTACAACAATTAATAATTTTTGACTTTGATTTGATATCTATTTTAAAAACTATGCCGGTGTAATATTCTAATTGTCTACCAAAGGTGGTAGAGAAAATTACATTTAATTTTGATATTTTGTTTTTTGAGATAGGAAAATATTTCTGATCAACAAAAAGGTTTATTTTATGTTTTTTAAAAAACTTATTTAATTCATTTGCAGCTTTATTTATTGGACATTTAATTTTCAAAAACTCTTTAATAATTTTCGATGTATTACTTCCTTTACTAGTTCTTCTTGGATCCTTAATCTTTTTATCAAACCTTTCTAAAATTTCTTTTAATGTTCTACCTGCAACAATAGATGATTGATCATACTTTAACATTTTTAAATATCGTCTTTTATCAACTTCCACAATAGTTGGATCTACATCAGAATTTGTCTCTAATCTTTTTAGTAAATCACTGAAATAATCCTCACGCCAAAAATGTCTTGTAAATCTTAATTTCCATCTTTTTGGTATATCTAATTTAGATATTAGAAGATTAAAAATTTCCACATTGCCAATAGTGAGTGTGCCAGATGAGTATTTCAAATTTTTTAGTGATTTAAGTGATGTATTTATTATTTCTTTGTCATCATTTTTTTCATCTTTTGATCCTATAATCTCAAAACCAACTTGATTTCGGATTATAGAGTCCTTTTTATTTTGAGATTTTCTATAAGCCTGTCCGCTATAAAATATTTTTTCTTTACCTTTTAAATTGTTTTCTAAATATCGAAGACAGGACACAATGGTAAGGTCGGGTCTCAAACATAATTCATTACCTTTCTGATCTATGAATGAAAAAATAAATTTTCTAAAACTTTCACCAGATCTTTGAACTATATGATTGGTCTCAATAACTGATGGTAATTCAATATATTTAAATCCTTTAGACTGAACTGATCTAAGGATTTTGTTAGATAAATTTTTTGATTTCATTTATTAAATTTTCTTTTGGAAATGTAATTTGGTTATTCTCCCCTTTTGCCCCAAGTAGATTTTTTAATGTTATTTTATTATCTTTAAATTCATTTTCACCGCAGATAACTGCGACTGGACATTCTCTTTTATTAGCATAAGTGAGTTGCTTACCTAGATTTTTTGTACTATCCAAAAATATTTCAGAATTGATATTATTTTTTCTTAAATTATCTAAAATTTCGTAATAATTTTTTAAATATTTTTCATCCATTACACAAACAATAACTGGATTTTGTGTATCAACTTCTATTTGATTTAATTGCATCATTGCAAATAGCAATCTATCAACACCAATACTTACACCTGTCCCAGGAATATCTACACCCTTAAATCTTGAAATTAATTTATTATACTGTCCACCTGAGCAAATACTTCCAATATCAATTTCCTTATCCTTAATATTTTTTGCTTTAAAATTTAGATTGGTTTCAACACAAAAACCATCGTAATAATCTAAACCTCTAACTATCGTAAAATTAGTTTTTACTTGATCGGAGTAATTTCCAAAGTTTAAAACTTCAAATAATTCCTCTAATTCTTTAATGCCCTCTTTGGTAACAGGATTTTTAAAATTTTCTTTAAGTTCCTTTAAGTCTTTAATACTTAAAAAATTTAAGATTTTTGAAGCTTGCTCATTACTTAGGTTTGCTCCTTTTGTTATAGCTCCACTTTTGTCTTTTCTCTCTTTTTTTAACAGTTCTTCAACACCCTTTAAACCAAACCCAGGCTTATCGAGTTTGTCAATAGCTCTCATTACTTTGATTTGTTTATCTTTTTCAATTTTCAAATCCTCTATTAAACCTTGAATAATTTTTCTGTTACTAACATTGATTGTAAACTGATCTTTTTTCAAACCACAATCTACTAAAGTATTTGAGATTAGATTGCATAACTCAGCATTCGCTTGTGCCGAATTAACATTTCCAACTATATCACAATCCGCTTGAGTAAATTCCCTGTACCTAGCATTTCCAGATTTTTCATTTCTGAATACATTTTGAATTGCATATCTTTTATATATTGAGGGAAGCACTTGATTATTCTGTGCAACAAATCTAGCAAGTGGACTTGATAAATCATATCTTAAAGTAATACTCTTTTTACCATCATCAAATGTAAACACATCAGACATAGGATTGTTTTCATCCTCAGCAAGAAAGGAGCCTATATTTTCACTAATTTCAAATGATGGTGTTTCCAATGGATCAAATCCATATTTAATAAAATTTTTCTCAATAACCCTTAATAGTCTTTTTTTGAGAAGTAATTTTTTATTCCATCTATCTTCAAAACCTGAGGGTAATCCAGGAATTAATTTGTTTTCTTTATTCATTTTTTGGTACCTTGAGTAGGTTACGCTCCTACGACTTCGGATCCACAAACCGACGTGATACTATTTCACCATCAAGGCATATCCTTTTTTGTTTTATCTTATTTTGTTATTATTTAAAATTATAATATAAGTGATTATTCGCTAGCTTTAGCCAGCATGGAAATGAGCGTGCACACCTCTATTAGTTCCCCTAAGAGCAATTCTTTGAGTACCTGAGTTTATTTTATAATTAATCTCATTTTTATTCATGAACAGCGTTTTAGACAAAAATTAAAATTATTCAACCCTAAAAGAAAAGGACGTTTTCTTAATTTCTAAGAAAACGCCCTTGTAAAATATTTAAATTAATCTAATTTTTTTAAATTTACTGCTGAAGGGCCTTTTGGACCGTCCTCTAATGTAAATTCTAATTTATCTCCTTCATTTAGAAATCTCATTCCGGCAGCTTTTACTGCGCTCGCATGAACAAAGGCATCTTTTTCTTTATCGTCTCTTTCTATGAAACCATAGCCTTTTTTACCATTAAACCATTTTACTTTACCTTGAATTGTACTCATCTTTTTACTCGCCTTTTTTTTGTTTATTTAAAATAGAAGTTAAATTCTTTGAATATTAATTTCAAGATGTTTTGGTGGTGCCTCGGGAAGGATTCGCACCTCCGACACAAGCCTTTTCAGGGCTCTGCTCTACTCCTGAGCTACCGAGGCAAAATATTATCCTCTAAAGATTATTCTGCCTTTAGTAAGGTCATAAGGCGTCATTTCAACTGTTACATTATCACCTTGCAATACTCTAATTCTGTTTTTTCTTAATTTGCCTGCTGTATGTGCTGTTACTATATGACCATTTTCAAGTTGAACTCTAAACATGGCATTTGGAAGTAAATCGGTTACCTTGCCTTTGAATTCAAGTAAATCTTGTTTTGACAAATTTATTTTCTCCTTATTCTTTTTTTAACAGATTGAGCATGTCCTGCTAACCCTTCGTAATTTGCAAGAGTTATAACTGATGGTCCAAGACTTTCAATACCCTTTTTTGTTAACTTTATGTAAGAAATTCTTTTATAAAATTCATTAACACTTATTCCACTCGAATATTTTGCAGAACCATTAGTTGGTAATATATGGTTTGATCCAATATTATAATCAGTCATTGCCATTACTGCATACTTCCCTAGGCATATTGAGCCAGAATTTTTAATTTTTGAAACAAAAGATTTATAGTTTTTAACATTAAGCTCCAAATGTTCAGGAGCAATTTTATTTACAATATTTATAATTCTATAGTCTTCAGCTACATACATTAAAATTCCATTACTCTTTAGACTTTTTCTTGCAACAGACTCTCTTGGAATATCTTTTAATTGTTTTGAAATTTCTATTTGAACTTTATCTAATAAGTTTTTATCTTTTGAAATCAAAATACATTGAGCTTGAGGATCGTGTTCTGCTTGACCAATTAAATCACTGGCAGCCCATTCTGGATTTGAGAATTTATCGCAGACAATAGTTATCTCGGAAGGTCCAGCAATCATTCCTTCAATTCCAACATCTCCAAATACTGCCTTTTTAGCAGCTGCAACATATGAATTTCCTGGACCAACTATTTTATCAACTTTTTTTATTTTCTTGGTTCCATAGGTGACTGCTGCTATCGCCGATGGACCTCCGATAGAATATATTTCATTAATTTTACATTTCTTTGCTGCATATAGTACTGCGGGACTTTGATTTCCTTTATAGCCAGGATTAATCATTACTATTCTTTTAACACCGGCAACTATAGCTGGAATAGCATTCATAAGCACACTAGAAGGATAAGAAACTAGCGAACCTGGAACATAAATTGCCACTGACTCTAATGGTAAATATCTGTACTCAAGTTTATTTTTAAATTTATCTTTATAAGAAATATTTTTAAATTTTTGCAAAGAGTGAAATTTGTAAATACGATTATAAGCTAAGTCGATCGCTTTCTTAACCTCAGGATTTAAAGATTTTATTAATCTATTAATCTTTGTCGAATTACTAATAATATTTGTATTTTGATTAAATTTTTTTTCATATTTAATTATGGCTTTATCACCATTCCTTTTTACATCATTAATTATATTAGTTACTGAAACTTTATCAAATTTTATATTTTTCCTTCTTTTAAAAAGTAAATATTCTAAATTTTTGTCAAAGTTTTTATTTTTACTATTTAATACCTTCATAACTTTCTAATTTCATTTTGATCCTCAAGTCGTGCCTCGATGGTCTCTGTAGTCAGAGCGATGTGAGCATTATTATTAAAAATAAGATTTATTTCATAGTCATCATTATTTTTCAAATAATCAATTCCAATTAATTCTAGAACTAAATCTTTATTTGATTGACTGATATTTTTCGATCTTACTTTATCAACAAAATCAAACCTACAAATACTATTGATTTTCTTGCCACCTTGATCAGTCTCAATTTTAGTTCTTTCAATCGATAATAAAAAAACCTTATTAGACGCAAGGTACTTTATATCAGCAACTTTAACTTTTGCCCCTGAGCTACAAGCAGAAATCATTCGTAAACCTTCTTGATCATTAGCAATTATTTTTGCATAATATTTACTCATTATTTTAACCTTCTAATTTTAACTCCAATTTTTTTTAGTTTATTTAGGATATTTTCATATCCTCTTTCTAAATGATAGACTCGCCCAACAATACTTTTACCATTTGCCACCAAAGCAGCTAATACTAAAGCAACACTTGCTCTAAGGTCGCTAGACATTAATTCAGCACCAATAAATTTTGTGTTTCCCTCGATAAATGCTTTATTATTTTTTATACTTATTTTTGCACCTAATCTTTGCAACTCTGCAACATGCATAAATCTATTTTCAAAGATATTCTCGGTAATAGAGCTATTCCCAATGCTCCTACACATTAACACCATCAATTGCGCTTGAAGATCTGTAGGTATACCTGGAAACTCTTTAGTTTTTATATTTTTAACAGATATTAATTTATTGGGTCCTTTTATAAAAATTGTATTACCATTAGTCTTTATTTTTGCTCCAACTTTTTTTAGTAATTTTAACTCTGTGCGTATTATTTTTGGATCAAAATTTTTTATTTCAAGATTTCCTTTTGCAAGTGTTGCTGCTACACAGAAAGTACCTGCTTCTATTCTATCAGCCATCACAGTATGAGTGGTTGGGACCAAGGAATTAACTCCGACAATTGTACATGTTCTTCCAGACCATTTTATTTTTGCTCCAGCTTTGTTTAAAAATTGTGTTAAATCTTTAATCTCAGGTTCACAAGCACAATTCATAAGCTTTGTTTTTTTTCCTTTAGCTAAACATGCGGCAATTATAGAATTTTCTGTTGCTCCAACACTAATTTTAGGAAACTTAATTATTTGACCTTTTAGTCTTCCATTAGATTTTGCTAAAATATATCCATCCTTGATTTTATATTCCATTCCCAATTTTTTTAATGCAGTTAAATGATAATTGACAGGTCTTGCACCTATAAGACATCCTCCTGGCAATGATATTTTAGCTTTATTAAATTTTGAAATTAATGGTCCTAAAACTAATATTGAACCTCTCATTGTTTTTACAAGTGAATAACTTGCAAATGTTTTCATATTTTTTTTATTTATAATTTTCGCAGTTTTTCTATCTTTAGATAAAACTATTTTTGATCCGAGAGATTTTAATAAATTAAGCATGGTATTTATATCTCTTACTCTAGGTAAATTTTTAATAATTACTGGTTTGTCAAACAACAAAGTTGCTGCAAGAATTGGTAGAGATGCATTTTTTGAGCCTGAAATAAAAACTTTTCCCTTGATTTTACAAGGACCATTGATCAGAAATTTATCCATAAATTACTTTTTTATTTTAGCAACCTGTATGGTGGTTTGTCCCTGATATTTGCCGTTCTTAGATTTATAAGTCGTTTCTGGTTGAATATCTGATTTAAAAAACAAAAATTGAGCTATTCCTTCGTTTGAGTAAACCTTTGCTGGATTAGGAGTTGTGTTACTGAGCTCAATTACAATGTTTCCCTCAAATTCGTTTTCAATAGGTGTCACGTTACAAATAATCCCTGTCCTAGCATATGTGCTTTTTCCCACACAAATACATAAAACATCTTTCGGTATTCTGAAATATTCAACAGTTTTCGCTAAAACAAAAGAATTTGGGGGAATAATACAATAAGGCCCTTTTCTCGAAATAAAATTATCATCAGAAAAATTTTTTGGGTCAACAAGAGAACTATTTACATTAGTAAATATTCTGTATTCGTCTGATATTCGTACATCGTATCCCATGCTACTTAATCCATACGATATCTTGCCTTCTGAGACTTGATGATCTAAAAAAGGATCAATCATGTTATATTCTTTACACATTTTTTTTATCCATGAGTCAGGCTGGATAGACATTATTTAGTTTTCTTTTTATTTTTTTTTTGAAAAAGTTTTCTTTTCTTTAAATTTTTTTTAAGAGCTAAACTTAAACGCTCATTTTTAACTTTAGCTATCATTCTTTATTTGGATTCGTAAGGAAATCTAAGGTTATTGGTTTAGATGTGTCTAAAACTTTTTCTTTAACATCATCTTTGTTACTTCCCTCTTTTGCTAAACGTTTCGCTTTTTTTTCAGCAAGTTTTCTCTCTCTTTTGGCTTGCTTTTCCATCAATTTAGCACTTTTAGTTGATTTATAATCGTAATGAATGCCCATAAAATTTCCTAATAAGATATAAATCATATTACACTAAAAATTAAGGCAATAATTTGAAAAAATGCTTTATTATTGGAAAAATACAATTTGTGATTATTGCTCCTGTAGTTAAATGGCATAACAAGTCCTTGGTAAGGACTAATTCCCTGGTCAGTACAGGGTGGGAGCACCACTAATTTTTATAAAATAATTTTCTAAGAAAAATGGTCAAAAATACTAAACAAAAAAATGCTAAAATTGGAATATATATTTCACTTGAAAAAATAATATCAGTAAATTTTGGAACTTCAGCATTTTCCTCAATAATTTTTTCTAAACCATTTCCAATTGAAACTGCTAAAAAGATTTGAGGAATAATTCCAAGGAATGTTGCAAAGAAAAAATTAGATATTTTTACATTAAAAAGAGTTGGCAAAAGACAACTCAATTGCCAAGGGACGCCTCCAATAAATCTATAAATCAACAAATAAATAAATTCTGAATTTTTAAATTTAGTTTCAAGATTTTTAAATCTACTTAAAAATTTCTCTCTGATTATATCTCTTAAAAAGTAATTCCCAAATATATATAGAAAAGTTGCACCTATGCTTAAGCCTAAAACTACTGTAATAGTACCTACCCATTTTCCTAAAATGAAACCACCTAAAAGAGCGATTGGTGTACCGAAACCCAAAAAAGGGAATACCCATAATATTGTTGAGAATAAAAAAATTAAAGATACTAAAATTAAATTGGAATTTTTAAATTTAAGAAAATACAATCTATTTTCTTTAATAAATTCATATGATGTTATTTCTTGAAGACTGAATTTTGAAAAAAACAATGATAAAAATATAATTATTAAAACTAAGTAAGATAAACCTATAAATAATTTAATTTTTTTAGTTTTTTCCATTATTAATTATCGTATTTATAAAATCTTATATTTGCTATTTATATATTTAATTACTATAAAGATCGAAATTTTAATTAATTAAAATCACTTTATGAAAAGAACATACCAACCTTCCAAAATAAAAAGAGCTAGAAAACATGGTTTCAGATCAAAAATGAAGACAAAAGGAGGGAAAAAACTTTTAGCAAGACGAAGAGCTAGAGGCAGAAAATCATTAACAGTCTCGGGTTAATCAATGAAAAGCAAAATACTTGCTCTTTCAAAAAGTCGGGAATTTCGAACTTTGCTTAAAAGTAAAAAAGCTTCAAACAAATATGTTACAATTTTTTTTGGAAATCTTAATAACAGAAATAAAAATAATTTAAATATCTCATTTGTGACAAAAAAAAAAATCGGTAATGCCGTAAAGAGAAATAAAATAAAGAGACGACTTAGAAATATAATGAATGATGCATACAAAAAAATATCAATTAACTTAAATTATTCATATCTTGTTATTGCTAAGTCAACTATGCTAAATAATGAATTTAAAAAAATAAAAGAAACATTGTTTCTAGAATTTGAAAAAATAAAATAATGAATTTTGGAACTTACATATTAATAAGACTAATTACTTTTTACAAATATTTAATCAGCCCCTTAATTGGTCATTCATGCAGATATCTGCCAACTTGTTCTGAGTATAGTATTGAAGCATTAAAAACATATGGTTTTTTTAAAGGTCTTTTATTAAGCACTAAAAGAATTTTATCATGCCATCCATGGAGTAATGGTGGCTTCGATCCAGTTAAAAAAGTTAAGGTAAAAAAATAATGGATTCAAAAAATACAATAGCAGCTATTGCATTATCATCAGCAGTAATTGTTTTATACTCATTATTTTTTGTTCCTGAGAAACCAAAAACAAATCAAAATCTAGTTGAAAAAGAAAAAATCGAGCAAAATACGGATACACCCAGCTTAGAACAAAAACAAACATTGATAAAAGTTTCAAGAAAAGATGCTTTAAGTGAAAGTGAGAGAATTGAGTTTGAAAACTCTAATGTGATTGGTACAATATCTTTAAAAGGTGCAGCAATAGATGATTTAACTTTCAAAAATTATAATATCGATCTTGAGGGTGATGAAAAAATAACGCTGTTAGGGCCTAAAAATATAGAAGAAGGTTATTTAATTGAAAGTGGATTTGTAACTTCAGATAAAAATATAGATATTCCTACATCAGAGACAATTTGGTCTATTAAAGGGAATAAAAAATTAACTGACAATTCACCAATTAAATTATCTTGGACAAATGATCAGGGAATTACTTTTGAAAAAGAAATTTCTATAGATGATAAATATCTATTTTCCATCAAACAACGAGTTATTAACAAAACAAATGATAAATATGACTTTTACTCTTATGGCCAAATTATAAGAAATGAAATCCCAGATATAATAGATTTTTTAATTCTCCATGAAGGTTTAATTGCAACATTAGATGATGAGCTAATTGAGGAGGACTATGATGATATTCAAGAGAAAAAATTTACAAAAAATGCTCAAAAAGGTTGGTTGGGTATTAGTGATAAATATTGGATTACGTCTTTAATACCTCCACAAAACAAAGGTTTCAAAACCACATTTGATTACAAAGATAAATTTAGAGCAAACTTTATCGCATCAGAACCACTTGAGTTGGGTCCAAATAGTTCAATAGAGGAGAATTTACAAATAATTGTTGCTGCCAAAAGAGTGGATGTGATTGATGGCTATGCAAAAAGTTTGGCTATAGATAAGTTTGACTTGGTTATTGATTGGGGTTTTTTATATTTTATAACAAAACCTCTATTTTTTGGTATTGATTACTTTTTTAAACTACTCGGTAATTATGGGTTAGCCATTATAGCTATAACAATTTGTATTCGTTTAGTTTTCTTTCCTCTGGCAAATTTTTCTTTTAGAAGTATGGCAAAAATGAAGGCCCTTACTCCAGAAATGGTAAGATTAAAAGAACTTCACAAAAATGATAAAATGAAATTACAACAAGAGATGATGGCGCTTTATAAAAAAGAAAAAGTTAATCCAATGTCTGGATGTCTTCCAATTCTAATACAAATCCCTGTTTTTTTTGCTTTGTACAAGGTTTTATTCGTCACCATAGAAATGAGACATATGCCTTTTTATGGATGGATACATGATTTGAGTGAACGTGATCCTACAAGTATATTCAACTTATTTGGGTTGCTGCCTTACGATGTACCTTCATTTTTAATGATTGGTGCTTGGCCAGTTGCGATGGGAGTTTCAATGTGGGTACAACAAAAATTAAACCCTGCTCCTACTGATCCTATGCAAGCTAAAATATTTATGTTCTTTCCACTATTTTTGACTGTAATTCTAGCTCCCTTCCCTAGTGGTTTGGTAATTTATTGGACTGTGAATAATATACTAACTATGGCTCAACAAGTGTTCATCATGAAAAGAACAACTGTTAAGACCGTCACTTAAAAATTGATTATCATAAGACAATAAATAAATGGATTTAGAAAAAATACTTCCCAAAGATGGACCACCAATAGATGAGGTTTCAAAATACATAGAAAAATATAAAAATGATCTCATGGTAATTAAATACGGGGGAAATGTTTTTATAGACAGAAAAATCTTTGATAATTTTATAACAGATATAAACATACTAAATAAATTAGGTATTACTTTTACAGTTGTTCACGGAGGAGGTCCTAGAATTAAAAGAGAACTAGACAAATCAAATATTCAATCAAGATTTATCAGAGGTTTAAGGGTGACTGATCAAAAAATTATAAACATTGTTGAGTCAGTTTTAATTGATTTTAATAATGATATTGTTGACTCTTTGAAAAAGTTTGGAACTGATGCTGTCTCAATCCATACAAAAAAAAATAATATCATCAAAGTAATTCCAGAGGCTAAAGAGCTTGGATTTGTAGGGATACCTAATAAAATTGATAACAATTTGATTGAAAATATTCTTTATAAAAAACAAGTTCCAATAATTTCACCATTAGGTCTAGGTAATGACAATCATCCATATAATATAAATGGAGATACGGCTGCAGGTGCAATTGCGAAGTCATTAAAATCAAGAAGATTGCTATTAATGACCAACGTCGAAGGGGTTTTAGATAAAAACAAAAAACTAATTGATGAAATCTCTTCCTCTGAAATTTTAAAAATGATTGAGGATAATATAATTACCGAAGGCATGATACCTAAAATTAATACTTGTTTGGATGCTGTAAATAATGGAGTAACAGCAGTTGGAATAATTGATGGTAGAAAACAACACTCTATACTATTTGAAATTTTTTCCGACAAAGGCTCTGGAACTTTGATTAGAAAATGAAAAATTTTAAAGAAATGAAATATCTTCTGTTGGACCTTGACGGAGTTTGTTATGGTAAACACAATAACTACAGTTTAGAGAAAGTGTTTGGCCAAGTATCGCGAAGAATGACAATGTTCATATCTGAAAGACTGAAAATAGATATGGAAGAAGCAAAAAAATTACAGACTGATTATTTTTATAAGTACAATACTAGTTTAAATGGTTTAATGATACATCATGATATACCCCCAGAAGAATTCCTAAAATATGTCCACACAATAGATCTTTCATTTATGAAAGAGGACAAGATTATGAGGAATGAACTTGAAAAACTAGATATGGAAAAATTTATTTTTACAAATGGCAGCGCTGAACATGCTAAAAATATTTTAACCCATCTAGGAGTATATGATCTCTTTGGAAGAGATAAAGTTTTTGATATTAAAGATGCTGGGTATGTGCCAAAACCTGAGGCTAAAACTTTTGATTTAATGGTTGAAAAATTTGGATTAAATCCAAAAGAAACAATTTACATAGAAGATATCGCAAAAAACCTTAGTATTGGTTATGAAAGAGGATGTGCAACTGTTTGGTTAATTAATGATGAACATTTTGGTAAGATGGATTCTGATAAAGATTATATTTCTCATAAAATTGAAAATCTGTCTTTATTTCTTAAGGAAATAAGGTTATTAAAAAGTCAATAAACTATGTCTTTAGAAAAAATTATAAATGATGCTTGGGAAAATAAAGATCAAATAAATCCAAATTCGGATCAGTCTTTAAAGGATACAATCAATCAAGTAATAAGTGACTTAGATAGTGGTAAATCAAGAGTTGCTGAAAAAATAAATGGAGAATGGGTAACTCATCAACACTTAAAGAAAGCAATCATGCTAAGTTTTAGAATTTACCCGATGGAAAATTTAAATGGACCATATTCCAGTTGGTATGATAAGTCACATTTGTTAAAAGGAAAAACAGCTGGCTGGACAAAAGAAGATCATGAGAGAGCAGGTTTTAGAATGGTTCCAAACTCACCTGTTAGAAAAGGATCATTCGTAGGTAAAGATGCTGTTCTTATGCCATGTTATGTAAATATTGGTGCTTACATCGGGGCTAAAACCATGATGGATACATTCAGTCGTGCTGGGAGTTGTTGCCAGATTGGAGAGAATTGCCATATTTCTGCTGGGTCAGGAGTTGGGGGGGTGCTTGAACCTGCTCAGGCATTACCTACAATAATAGAAGATAATGTATTTTTAGGAGCAATGTCTGAAGTGGTTGAAGGAGTGATTGTTGGAGAAGGTTCTGTGTTAAGCATGGGAATGCTGATTACACAATCTACAAAAATTGTAAATAGATCAACTGGTGAGATCACGTATGGGAGGATTCCTCCATACTCAGTTGTTGTACCAGGTTCTCTTCCTGATAAAAAAAATCCATCTGCTCCATCACTAAGCTGTGCAGTAATAATCAAGCAAGTAGATGAAAAGACTAGATCAAAGACATCAATTAATGATCTGTTAAGAGATTAAACATGCAAAAAATTAATGAATTGCAATTAGCCAAAGAGCTAATTAGGTTTCCAACTGTTACTCCAGTAGACGCTGGCGTGATGAAATTTTTAGAAAAAAAATTAAAAAAACTTGGTTTCAAAACAAAATTACTTGAATTTAAAGAAAAAGATTTCAAACCAGTTAAAAATTTATATGCAAGGTTGGGAACAAAGGAACCTAATTTTTGTTATGCAGGTCACTTAGATGTTGTTCCCCCAGGTAATATAAGAGATTGGACGATAAATCCATTTAGCCCATCTGTTAAAAATAATCATTTAATTGGAAGAGGTGCAAATGATATGAAAAGTTCTGTTGCATCTTTTGTTTCTGCTGTAAGCACTTTTTTATCAAAAAATAAAAAATTTAATGGATCAATTAGTTTATTAATTACTGGAGATGAAGAGGGTGATGCAATAAATGGTACCAAAAAAGTTGTAGAATATTTAAAAAAAAGAAAAGAGAAAATAAATTTTTGTCTTGTTGGTGAGCCAACTAATCCAAATAAATTAGGTGAGATGATTAAAATCGGGCGTAGGGGAAGTTTAACTGGGAAATTGACCATAATCGGCCACCAAGGTCATGTTGCGTATCCTTCTAGAGCAAATAATCCTTCGACCACAATTGTTAATATTTTAAAAGAATTAAAAGATATTAATTTTGATAAAGGGACTAAGGATTTTCAACCTACAAACTTGGAGGTTACTAAGATTAATATAAATAATACTGCAGATAATGTTATTCCAGCAACAGCTGAAGCAACATTTAATATAAGATTTAACAACAAACATTCCTCTAATTCTCTAAAAAAAAGACTTAACAAAATCTTTAAAAGAATAGCAAAAAAACATAAATCAAAATTCAAAATAGAATACAGAGTTTCTGGTGAAGCTTTCTTAACAAAACCTAATAAAACTACATTTATGATACAAAATATTGTTAAAAAGATAACTAAACTGAAACCAAAATTATCTACAACAGGAGGAACTTCAGACTTACGATTTATAAGGACTATATGTCCTGGTCTTGAATTTGGTTTAGTTGGAAAAACTATGCATAAAGTTGATGAGGCAGTATCTTTAAAAGATTTAAAAAATCTTACTAAAATTTATGAAAGCATTTTAAAAAATTATTTCAAATGAATACAGCGATTATAAATTCTGATTCCTATGAAAAACATGACACTGGTAACGGTCATCCTGAACAGCCTAAAAGAGTAATTGCAATAAAAGAAAAATTAAAAAAAAGAACTGATCTGATTTGGGAAAAACCAGGTTGTGTGCCTGACGATATATTGGCAATGACGCATTCAAAAGAATATATTCATAAATTAAATAGTTCCTTTCCACAACAAGGTCTAAAGTTTTTAGATGGTGATACTGTCATTTCACCAGATAGTAAAAAAGCAGTATTTGATGCTGCTGGCTCAACGATTAGGGCGATAGATGGAATAGAAAATAAAGAATTTAAGAACGCATTTTGTCTAGCAAGGCCTCCTGGACATCATGCAGAAAAGGATAAGGCAATGGGATTTTGTTGTATATCAAATGCTGGAGTAGCTACTAATTATTTAATCAAAAATTATAAATATAAGAGGGTTGCATGCGTAGATTTTGATGTGCACTGGGGAAATGGAAATTATGATGTTATGCGTAATAACAAAAATTCATTGTATATATCAACACATCAATATCCTTTTTATCCCGGTGGAGGTACTGACAAAGATAAGGGTGACTTTAATAATTCTTTAAATATACCTTTACCAGCAGGTACAAACTCGGAAGAATATTTTAACGCATTTGATAGAGTTTTAGATAGATTAGTTAATTATAAACCTGATTTTTTAATATTTTCAGCAGGTTTTGATGCACATAATGATGATCCTTTAGCTCAATTTAAATTAAAATCAAAAGATTTTTACGAAATTACCAGAAGAACTTTAGCTGCTACCAACGATTTTACTAAAGGAAAAGTTATTTCTCTTCTTGAAGGTGGTTATGACTTAAATGCGTTATCTGAAAGTGCTAATGAACATGTTAACGCACTTGTAGAATTCAATTGATTTAAACTAAGTAAATAATAAATCTCTCAAATGAAACTTTATAGAATTAAAAGATCTAAAATTGATAAAAAAGGTCGAGGTCTTTATGCTACACGTGATATTAAAGAAGGAACAAAAATAATAAACTATGTTGGCAAAATTATTACAAATAAAGAAGTAGATGAGTCAACTAAGTTTGATAATAAAAAACCTATTTACTTATTCACATTAAATAAAAGATATACCCTCGATGGAGATTTTTCATGGAATATCGCAGGTCTAGTAAACCATAGTTGCAATAATAACTGTGATTATAATGGTAAGGGACTTAAAGTATGGATTACTGCAATTCGTGATATTAAAAAAGGTGAAGAGTTTACTTGTGATTATGGATTTGGTTATGATGAGGACTATAAACAATTTTCTTGCAAATGTGGTTCAAAAAATTGCTGTGGTTATATTGTAAGAGCAGAGTCTAGATGGAGAATAAATAAAAAGTTTGCAATGAGTAAAAAAAAATTAATAAATAACTCTCGCTAAATAAAGACCCTCAGGTGGTGCCGGTGGTGCACACAAAATCCTTTTTTTGGAATTGAAAACAAAACTAAATTTTTTTAAAGTCCATTTTTTCTCACCTACATATTTCAAACAACCAACCATTGATCGAACTTGTTGTTGTAGAAAAGATTGAGATTGAAATTCTATTTCTATTTTATTATTTCTAGATTTTATCTTAACAGATCTCATAGTTTTAATTGGACTTTTAGCTCTACAACTAGAAGCTCTGAAGGTAGAAAAATCCTTTGTACCAACTAATTTTTTTGCAGCCTTTTTCATTATTATTAAATCGAGTTTATGAATAATGTGCCATCCTCTATTTTTATCTATTACAGGTCTACTTAAACGATTAATTATTATATACTTGTATATTCTCATTTTTGCGGAAAATCTTGCATGAAAATCTTTGCCCCTTTTTTTAATTTTAATAATTGTAATCATTTCCTTGTTTAAAAAATGATTTAAAGATTTGACAAATTTACTCAAATTTTCAATTTTTTTTTTTACACTCAAAGTGAGCAGATTGTTCAAGTGCGTGAACTCCTTTGTCTAATCTTCCAGCACCAAACAAAATAATTTTTTCTTTTAATAATTTGGAAATTCTCTCTTGAATAAGACCTTGTATAGTTTTGCCTTTTTTTTGAATTTGCCAACCTCTAAAATCGGTGCCAACATATTCTATTAATATTTGATATCTAAACATTAGATATGATTGAGCCTTTTCTTATTTGGGATCCGAGCATAAACTCTCCTGTTTTTTGAACCTTTTTCCCCTCTCTCTGTATTTCAAAAACTTTGATAGATTTTTCTCCTCCGCACGCTATTTCAAGATTATCTGATATAACCTCGCCATTATGACCAATACCATTTCCAATTTCTGCTTTTAAAATTTTATATCTTTGACCATTGAAATTAAAAAAAGCCCCAGGGGAGGGATACAAACCATTGATTTTTCCAATTATTTTTGAAGCATCGCTTTTCCAATCTATTAGCCCCTCATTTTTAGTAATTTTTTTTGCATAAGTGGCTTTGGAGTTATCTTGATTAACAAACTTTGATTTGCCATTAAAAATTTCATCTATAACATTTGAAATTTTATCCGCTGCTAATATAGCAAGTTTTTCAGAGACCTCTTCAGCATTATGTTTTTGGTCAATTTTTATTTTATATATTTTGCTTATAGGTCCACAATCTAATTCCTCATTGATTCTCATTATACTGATCCCTGTTTCTGTATCTAAATTCATGATTGCTCTCTGAATAGGTGCGGCACCTCTCCATTTCGGTAGTATTGATGCGTGAATATTTATAAAACCTTTCTTTGTTAAACTTAAAAATTCTTTAGGAATTATTTGTCCATAAGCAACAACAATTGCAAGATCAGCATTCATTTTTTTTAAAAACTCGTATTCCTCAGTATTGTTATTCAAGCTCTGGGGAGATCTAAAATTTATTTTTAATGTTTCCGCTATACTTTGAACTGGTGACTTATTTATCTTCTGACCTCTATGAGATTTTTGAGGTGGTTGTGTATATACCAGATTTATTGGAAATCCATTTTGATAAAGAGATTTTAATATAGGAACTGCAAACATGGGTGTACCCATAAAAATTATTTTTTTAGGCATTTCTAAACTAGTATTCTATCAGGATTTTTTTTTGTTTTTGAAATTTTCTTAATGATGATATCTCTTTTTAATTTTGATAAATAATCAATTATTAATTTTCCATCTAAATGATTTATTTCGTGTTGTAAACAAGTTGATAAAAGTCCATCACACTTTAAGTTTTTTTTTTCTCCATTTATATCAATATATTCCACTTCGCAAATTTTTGGCCTTTCAATTTCTATAAAGGTGTCTGGAATTGATAAACAACCCTCTTCATAAATTGAGGTTTCATTACTAATTTTTTTTATAATGGGGTTTATAAAACTTAAAGGCTTCTTTTTTTCATCTTTGGTGGACACATCAATTACTAAAATTCTTTTCAGAACACCTATTTGCACTGCAGCTAATCCAATACCTTTTGATGCATACATTGTATCAAATAAATCATTGATAAGTTTTTTTTCATTATTGCTAACTTTTTCTAATGGTTCAGAGATTTTTTTTAAAATTTCATCAGGAACTGTAATTATATCTTTAATGCTCATCCGATAAGTAATTAAACTAATTTTTAAACTTTTAAAGGGAGAACTTTTAGTAGAATTTTATTACGTATAAAATCTATATTTAATTGATTAAGCGCACTAATTATAAAAAATAGAGTATCCTCATCTAAAGCATTTAATTCATCTTGGCCTATAACCTCAATAATTCTTAGAATTGCTGAAGCAGACTCATTATTGTTTATCATGACTTGAATATCTGTAGGCATTTCAGAGTCTAAAATTTCATAAAGATTATCATATTTCTTTTCAACTTTTACACCGTCCGATTTTAGTGATTCAATCAGAATAATATCTTTTTTTGAAAGTAAATATTTTTTATTCTTTTTTATTTTTTTAAGAAAATTATTCAAATCTTTTTCTATTTTTGTCTGACTATAATCTCCGTTAAAATATTTTATGAGTTTTGATTGATGTAATAGATCATCATTATATCTTATTTTGGTTTGTTTTTTTCCATCAGTATTAATATTTTCTAAGTAAAAACTAGTATGCTCTGAGGAAATTTGATCTAACTCAATTTCTTTTAATAGATCTTTTAATTTCTCTTCAAAAGCATTTTCAATTTTGTCCTCTATAAATGACTCTTTTAAAAGTTTCATTAATTCTATCTTTTTATTTATGTCAGACTCTAGTAATAATGTTTGGTATAAAAGTGCTCTACTCTCAATTTTAGTTAATGATTTAAATACCGCTTTAGCACTCAACAATTGATCGATATTAAATTGAAATCTTTTATAAATTTGAAATAAATCATCCTCCAGATAATTCTTATTATGCGTAGCATATTCAACTAATTCAATTTTTTCCAATTCATTTAAATCAATTTCATTAGTTTGATATAATAAATTTGATGCAGCTAAATATTTCCATATCAGTGGATTGGTATTTTCTCTGGGTTCAAAGGAAAAATCCGGATTTGTTTTATGTGCTAAATGAAATTCTAAGATATTTTTTTCAGATATGGCTGTGTCAACCTTGTTTGTATATCCAAATAGATAATTTAATTTACTTTCAAAATATTTTTCATTGAAGCCTAATTCTTTTTTTAAATCAAAAATTAATTGTGCTTCTTCTTTTTTTCCATTGTTTATCAAACAATAAATATTAAATTTGGACAAATAATCATTTTCTATTGGTTCAGAGTTATTTAAAAAAATTTTACAAGCCTTATCAAGCTCAGTTTCAGATAGGTATTTGTCAACTAAGTGCTTACCTAGTTTGGGGTGTAAATTTAAAATATCATTTTTAATTAAATATTCCTCTATCAATTCTAAGTTATTATGTTTTATTAGCCAATCTGATTTTATTTTTAAAAAATCTTTTTCACTAATATTTTTGTTGGGATAATGAGCATTGGTTAATAAAACAATATTCATAAGTTCTGAAGCATCTTGCGATAAGTTTATTTTAGCTAAATTAGAAAAAAGATATTTTAATTGGTCACCATTAGAATTTGACCACATATTAATCTTTAATCCAAAATCTTCAGGATCATAGAGACCTATTATTTTAATTTCCTTGGAATTTAAAGTTTCGTCGACCTTGATTGAATCTGAACTATTTTTAATTTGCATTTTAAAAACATCAATTTTTTCTGTTTCAAAATCACTTTCAGTAATTGAAATTAATTCTTTATTCTCAGAATTTTCTTGAATCTGTTCTTTATCAATATTCCATATATCTACAGGCTCATTTTCTGAAAAAGAATTAACTATCAAAAACAAAAAAATAATCGGAATTGATAAATAAGTTTTATTTAACAATTTTAAAATTTTCATTTGGGATTATTTTTTCAATTGTTTTTTTTGGTGCTGGGAAATCTAATTTATTTAAAAGAAAAATTATTCCGACAAGTACTATTGCAATTAAAACTAACTTTATAAATAATCCAATTATACTTTTGGTATAACTTGTTTTTCTTGTAAATTGCATATAGATTTAGTTAATTTCAAATTAAGACATATTTGTGTTTTTTCAATAAAGAAACTTATGAAATCAAAGAAAAATTTAGTTTTTATCGGAATGATGGGCTCTGGAAAGACCTCTATTGGCTCTATAGTATCAAAAAAACTAAATCTTAACTTTTTCGATATTGATCAATTAATAGAAAATGATCAAAAAAATGAAAATATCAAAAATCTTTGAAATAAAAGGAGAAACTTTTTTTAGAGATATTGAAAAAAAAATTACGCTTAATATTTTAAAAAGTAAAATGGCTGTAATTGCACTTGGTGGAGGTGCATTTATCACTAGAGCTATTAAGAATGAAGTTCTGGAAAATCACTTGTCATTTTGGCTTAATTGGAACATCGACACATTAGTTAACAGGATTAAAAATAGCAAAAAAAGACCGTTAGCAGTCAATTCTAGTAAAAATGAGTTAACAGAAATCATAAAAAAACGTTCAATTATTTACTCTAAAGCACTATATAAAATAGATTGTGAAAATTTTACAAAACAACAAATTGCAAAAAAAAATCATAGATATTTATGAAGCCAATTAAACTGATAGTTAAAACTAATTCAGAAAAATATTCGATTATAATTGGTAGAAACTTAGTTTCAAATCTATCACAATTGCTTAAGAAAAATTCTATTAACTTTAAAAAATGCTTATTAGTTTTAGATAAAAATATTCCAAAAAAATATGTCAAACTGATTTCAAAATCCCTCGAGAATTATCAGGTTTACAAAATCACTTACAATGCAAATGAAAAAAATAAAAATCAGAAAAATGTTAACAAGATTTTAGATCTTTTACTTCAAAAGAATTTCTCAAGAGATGATTGTTTAATATCTATTGGTGGAGGCATTACTGGTGATGTCGCAGGTTTTGCTGCAAGTTTATTTAAGAGAGGTCTAAAACTTGTAAATATTCCAACAACATTATTATCCCAAGTTGATTCATCTGTAGGCGGTAAAACAGGTGTTAATACATCTCATGGCAAGAATTTAATTGGAACTTTTTATCAACCCAAAATTGTTATCAGTGATGTAGACTTTTTAGAAAGTCTACCTTTTAGAGAAATAATTTGTGGTTACGCAGAAATAGTAAAACATGCATTAATTGCAAATAAAAAACTTTATAATTTTTTGAATAAGAATCTTGATGATATATTAAAACTAAAATCTCCAACTATAGAAAGATCTATTCACGAAAGTTGTAAGGTCAAAAAGTCAATAGTTGAAAAGGATGAAAAAGAAAAAGGTCTAAGAAAAGTTTTAAATTTTGGTCATACTTTTGCTCATGCTTATGAAGCAAGTTCAAATTTTTCAAAAAAATTAAACCACGGAGAAGCTGTAATTCTTGGTATGAAGTCAGCGTTTGAATTTAGTCATAATAAAAAGATTATAAATTATAAAGAATTCAAGTCTGCAATTGATCATCTTAATAATTTTAATTTCCCAATTTCAATTAAAAATTATTTCACTATTAAACAAATAAATAGCATTATATCTTTTATGTTAATGGATAAAAAAAATAATTCAAAGAATATAAAACTTATGTTAATTAAAAAAGTTGGTGGTCCAATAATTGAAAAGGAATTTTCTGCGCATACTATCGAGCTTTTTTTAAAAAAAAAATTAATTAATTAAGATTTGTAAAGAGTGAATGTAATTTTTTAATTCTTTATCTAGTATTTTGTAAATTTTTTTATTACTATCTATTTTACTGAAATTCTTGAGCTCATTGGAGTTAATGATTATTTTAAGGTGAAATTTATTATTCGAATGTCCTGGGTGATTTTTATGTAAAAATGTTTTATCTTCAATTAAAATATTTTCAATAATTATATTTTTTTTTAATTTTTTTTTTACGTTTATAATTAATTCATTTATATTCATGTGATATAATTATATCATGAAAAACATCTGTGACTGGAATAATTGCAATGAAATTGGTGAATATAAAGCGCCAGTTGAAAGAGATAATAGTAAAAAATTTAGATTATTGTGTTTAAATCATGTCAAAGAATTTAACAAGAATTGGAATTATTTTTCAGGTATGAATGACGATCAAGTAATTGATTTCTTAAAATCAGACATGGTTTGGCACAAACCTACTCAAAGTTTTAGTTCCTCAGATAATTTTTTTAAAGTTTTGTGGAATAACACTTTGAAAGATGAACTTGATAAAGAAAAGTTTAAAAGTGATTTTAATCACATGGGACAATTTAGATATAATCACAAAGATATCAAAGCATTTGAAATATTAGGTATTTCTGTAGGATCAAAATGGGAAAAAATTTATGATAAATTTAAAATACTTGTTAAAAAATTTCACCCTGATATGAATTCTGGTAGTAAGAAATTTGAAGATAAACTTAAATCAATAACTTTGGCTTATACTCAACTAAAAAACACTTATAGAGAAAAAATTGACACCAAATACAAATAATCAACCTGACATAAAACTCTCAATAAAACAGACCTTTGGGATTGATTCTAACATGGAAGTAGATGCATTCTCAAAAAAAAGTGAGTATGTGCCAGAAATAGATAAAAACTATAAGTTTGATCGAGATACTACTTTGGCTATCATCTCAGGTTTTGCATTTAACAAAAGAGTTCTGGTTCAAGGTTACCATGGCACAGGTAAATCTACACACATAGAACAAATTGCTGCAAGATTAAATTGGCCATGCATTAGAGTAAATTTGGACAGTCATATAAGTCGTATAGATTTGATAGGTAAGGATGCAATTGTTTTAAAAGATGGTAAGCAAGTTACACAATTTAATGAAGGGATTCTACCTTGGTCCATACAAAACCCTATTGCTTTAGTATTTGATGAGTATGATGCAGGAAGACCTGATGTAATGTTTGTTATTCAGAGAGTACTTGAGGCAGAAGGTAATTTTACTCTTCTAGATAAAAACAAAGTGATTAAACAAAATAAATTTTTTAGATTATTTGCAACCTCTAATACTATTGGTTTAGGAGATACAACAGGTCTTTACCATGGAACTCAACAAATAAATCAAGGACAAATGGATAGATGGAATATTGTTACAACTTTAAACTATTTAAGCCTTGAAAAAGAAATGGAAATAATTTTGGCAAAAAATAAAGAGTTAAATAATACAAAAGGTAAGGAAAAAGTTGCTAATATGATTAAAGTTGCATCATTAACTAGAAAAGGATTTATAGCTGGTGATATCTCAACAGTGATGAGCCCACGAACAGTTCTGCACTGGGCTGAAAACGCAGAAATTTTTAAAGATATGGGTTATGCTTTTAGAGTAACATTTTTAAATAAGTGTGATGAAATTGAAAAAAATATAATCGCAGAGTATTACCAAAGGTGTTTCGGTGAAGAACTACCAGAGTCTTTATTAAATATTCAAATTTAATGAACAATAAGACTGAAAGTTTAAAAGAAAAACTTAGACAAGCTCTATCCTCCACTGCCAGAGTAATTTCAGATGATTTAGGTATCAACACCAAAAAAAATATTAAAAATTCCGAAAAACAAGATTTAATTGAATTAGAAAATTTAAATTCAAAAAATGATTTTATTAAGGCTAGAGCAGAGACGGATTCAAAAGCTCTTAAAAAAAAATTCTCCAGTGAGGATATTTTTAAAAAAAATTTACCCTCAGGTTCTTCTTGCAGATCTCTTTATACTATCACAGAAAAAATAAGATATGAAAAATTGGGATCTAAAATGTTAAAAGGAATAGATAAAAATTTAAGAGATAACTATATTCAAATTATTAATCATAAAAGAAAAGATCAAATAAAATCTAAAGATGATGTGCCTGTAATTGAGGCATTTGAATTATATATGTTAAAAAATTTTCATAACATCAAACTTAATTCTTTAACAACAAAAATGTTAAATTTTTGGGAAAAAGATTTTGATAAATCAATTTTTGAACATATGGAATTTTTTAAAAAAAATTTAGAGGACCAAGATATTTATAGCTCTAAGTTTTCCAAGATATTACAGGAAATGGATATTTTTCACACCGATGAAAATGAGGAGAAAAAAGATGAAAATCAAGAGGATAATCAAGAAAGTCAGTCAAACGAAAATGATGAAAGCGAAGATGAAAATAAAAAAGATCCTGACAAACAAGACGAAAAAGAGTCAATTATAGATTCTGATTATAATATTGATGAATATAAATTGGAAGAAGAACTTGTAGATACAGACTCAGATGAACAAAATTCTGAACAAGTTATTCAAAAGAAAAATTTAAAAGATTTAAATCTAGAATATAAAATTTTTACAACACAATTTGATGAAATAACTAAGGCTGAAAATCTTGAAAATGCTAATGAAGCAAATAAGCTACGAAAAACTTTGGATCAGCAATTAATTGGTTTCCAAGACGTTATCACAAAGCTTGCAAATAAACTTCAAAGACAATTGTTAGCGAAACAGAATAGAGCTTGGGAATTTGATTTAGAAGAAGGATTGCTTGACAGTTCAAAGTTACCAAGGATAATAATGGATCCATATAATTCATTATCTTTCAAAAAAGAAAAAGATTTAGACTTCAAGGACACTGTTGTTACACTACTAATTGATAACTCAGGCTCAATGAGAGGTAGACCAATTACAATTGCTGCTATTTGTGCAGATATTCTATCTAGAACATTAGAACGTTGCTCAGTGAAAGTAGAAATATTGGGATTCACGACCAAAAATTGGAAAGGTGGCCAAAGTAGAGAGTTGTGGAATAAAAATAATAAACCCAAGACACCTGGCAGATTAAACGACTTAAGACATATTATTTATAAAGGAGCCGACACGCATTGGAGGCAGGCAAAAGATAACCTTGGGCTAATGTTAAAAGAGGGTTTACTCAAAGAAAATATAGATGGTGAGGCTATAACATGGGCTTTCCATAGAATTAAAAAAAGAAAAGAGGAAAGAAAAATTTTAATGGTAATTTCGGATGGTGCACCAGTTGATGATTCAACTTTATCTGTAAATTCAGGAGATTTTTTAGAAAAACATTTAAAAAAAATGGTAAAATTTATAGAAGAAAAATCCGAAATAGAAATTTTGGCTATTGGAATTGGTCATGATGTTTCGAGATACTATAAAAAGGCAATTAAAATTACTGACGTTAACGAACTCGGTGATGTAATGATTTCTCAATTAAACTCATTATTTGATAAAAAAAAAGAATTACATTAAATTTTTTTTAAATCTTGATTTTTCCATCTTATATTCACTTCTGCTCCAGTTCTTGTTTTAGAGTTTTTACAATTCAAAGAAGCGAAATTTTTTTCAAGTAAATTTTTACCTATAAATATTCCTAAACCTAAACCAGGCTGACCCTTGTCTTTATCTTTAAGTAATCTTAAATAAGGTTCACCTATTTTTGATAATATTTCACTAGGATATCCTTCCCCATCATCTTCGATTGTAATTTCACTATAATCATTATTACTTTTTAAAGTTATGAATATTTTTTCTTTGGCGAATTTGTTGGCATTTCCAATAAAGTTTCTTAGACCATAAATAATTTCTATCGATTTTGAAATTTTTCTAGGATTTGAGTCTTGATCAAAGTTTAGAATAAAATTTTTATTACTAGTTTCTTGAAATGAACTTACGATTTGATTGATGTATTTTTTTAAATCTAAATCCTCATCTATAAAATCGTCCTCCTCAATTGGATTTAAAGATAATCTTTTTAAAATTTGATTACATCTCTCAACTTGACTTGATAATAGTTCAATATCCGAGATCAGTTCTGTTCGATCACCTAACTGATCTTTAAGTTCTTGCGAAATAATTTTAATCGTAGATAAAGGGGTTCCAAGAGAATGAGCTGCTGCTGCTGCTTGACCTCCAAGAGACAACATTTCGTGCTCTTGTGCCATTATTTCCTCCATTTTACTCAATGCTTCTTTTCTTTTTCTAGATTCTGAACCAAATACTATCGCAAAATAATTTAAAAAAATTAGAGCAATTATAAAAGCAATCGGAATTGAGTAATAATAATAATCATCCACGTAAAAATTATTGTTTAATGGCTCAGGTAAATCCTTTGAGTAAAAAGTCAAAAAAATTATCATTAATATTGTTGTAATAACAAGAAATAAATTTGTTTTTATACCTAAATTTGATGACGCAAAAACACTGGGGATTAATAAAAAAATAACAAAAGGATTTACTATTCCTCCAGTGAGATATATGAGTGAACCTAATTGAAATATATCAATCATTAGAAAAATTAGCGCAGATCTATCGGAAAGTTGCGTTTTATCGTAAACAAAGATCAAATAAAAATTACTCAAAATTCCAGTAAAAATTATTAAATTTGATAAAAAAAAATTAAAATTAAAATTAAAAAAAAAATAGACGATATAAACTGAAATTAATTGACCTATTATACCAATCCATCTCAAGGAAATATAAGTAGATTTTTTTAAAGTATGAAATTTTGAAGTTTCAAAAAACTTCATAGTCTAAATATCTAAATTTTGAACATTTATTGCGTTAGAAATGATAAAATCTTTTCTTAATGTTACATCATTACCCATTAAAGTGTGTATCAATTCTTGGTCTTTTTTAGCGTTTTTTGAGTATTGAACCTGAAGCAAATTTCTCGTTTCTGGATTAAGCGTTGTGCTCCAAAGTTCTTCCGGATTCATTTCTCCCAAACCCTTAAACCTTTGTATACTCATTTTGGACTTCTCAATTTCTATTAATTTTAAAAATTCTTTTGAGCCTTTCTTAATTTTTTTATTTTCCTTGTTATTTGTTAATATATAATTTTCTAATTCTTCTTCATCTTTAATATATATTCCTTTAGTACCCTTATTAATTTTAAATAAAGGGGGTTGAGCAAGGTACACATGTCCATGTTCTATCAATTTATTAAAGGGTTTATTGTTAAAGAAAGTTAAGAGCAATGCTCTAATATGAGATCCATCAACATCAGCATCTGTCATTATAATTATTTTCCCATATCTTAAATCTTTTAAATCAATTTCATTAGCCTTTGGATCTAACCCAAGTGCATTTATTAAGGTAACTATTTCATTTGAGGATATCATTTTGGACAATGCTTTTGTTCTTTGATCTGACCCATTTACATTTCCATTTCCATTTTTTTTAATTTTTAAATCTTCAACGTAAGTATTAAGTATTTTTCCTCTCAAAGGTAATACTGCTTGATTTGATCTATTTCTACCTTGTTTTGCTGAGCCACCAGCAGAATCTCCTTCAACAATAAATAATTCTGTTCCCTCTTGTTTTCCTATTTGACAATCAGCCAATTTTCCTGGAAGTCCACTTAATTCAATGGCTCCCTTTCTTCTAACGTTTTCTCTTGCTTTTCTAGCTACATCTCTAGCCATTGCAGCCTGTATTACTTTTGCCAAAATAATTTTAGCGACTGAGGGATTTTGGTCAAACCAGATAGATAATTTTTCATTTATAAGTGTTTCCACAATCATTCTTACTTCAGATGAAACTAACTTATCTTTTGTTTGTGAAGAAAACTTTGGGTCAGGTATTTTAGTTGAAAGCACACAAGTAAGACCTTCTTTAATATCATCACCTGAAATAGTTAATTTGTTTTTTTTTAATAAATTATTTTCACTTGCATATTTATTTATTACCCGAGTTAAAGCACTTCTAAACCCTAATAAATGAGTTCCACCGTCTTTTTGAAAGATATTATTTGTATAAGGAAAAATATCTTCTGAATATCCAGCATTCCATTTAAGAGAACATTCAATTTCAACACCATTTTTTTTACCCTCAACATAAATTGGTTTTTTAAATAAGTCATTTCCGTTTTTATTTTGTAATTTATCTCTTTTTTCATCAAGAAAATCTACAAATTCGAGAACTCCACCATCATACTTGAACTCTAATATTTTTTCTTTTTTTTGACTAGCATCAGTAAAGGTAATTTTGATACCTTTATTTAAAAATGCTAACTCTCTCATTCTTTTAATAATAATATTTGCACTAAATTTTATTGATGAGAAAATTTCTTTTGAGGGTAAAAAAGTGATTTGAGTACCAGTATATTTTGATTTCCCCAAAGCCTTTAAAGGCGATTTTGCTTCACCATTATTAAATTCAATAAAATATTTTTTTCCATCTCTATTAATTTCTAATTCAAGTTTTTCTGATAATGCGTTAACAACTGAAACTCCCACACCATGTAATCCTCCAGAAACTTTGTAAGACTCATGGTCAAATTTTCCTCCAGCATGAAGTTGGGTCATAATCACTTCGGCGGCAGACTTTTTTTCTCCTTTATGGATATCAACTGGTATACCTCTGCCGTCATCATTTACAGTTATTGTTCCATCTAAATTGATTTTTACATTTATGTTTTTACAATATCCAGCAAGAGCTTCATCAATTGAGTTATCTACAACCTCATAAACCATGTGATGTAAACCAGTCCCATCATCTGTGTCTCCGATGTACATTCCTGGTCTTTTTTTAACAGCCTCCAATCCTTTTAAAACTTTGATTGAATCTGCTTGATATGTATTTTTATTTGTCATTTTTAATAATCGGAAAAGCAAAAATATAACATTTTTTAAAAAAAAATGCTGATTTATCTACTTTGAAAAAATTTAAAAACATCAAATTAGTATTGAAAAATAAAGGTTTTTAATGGCGGAGAGAATGGGATTCGAACCCATGATAGAGTTTCCCCTATACACGCTTTCCAAGCGTGCGCCTTCAACCACTCGGCCACCTCTCCACTTTTATTTATAGAATATTGTACTTTAAATTCTATCAAAAGAGCTAAATCATTTTGTCTATTTTCAATAATAATTTTTGAATTTTTAATGAAATATATAAATCAGAATATGAATCTTTTTTTTTTGAAAAATCCCGTAATTTATTCAAAATTGTTTGCATAGGTGTGTTTTTTACATTGGGTGATTTTATTGTTTTTTTTGCAATTAAATAGTTATTTTTTTGAGAATAACCATCGTACACAATTTTTCCTTTTTCACCGTGGATTATTAAATTTCGATTTTTTTTTCTTGGATTGTTCGAATATGTAATTTTTCCCTCAATTTTATTTTTACTTTTAAAAGTTATTACTAATTTTTGAAAATATGATTTTTTTCTTTTTTTTACTTTATTTATTTCTATTTTAAGAGACTGGATATTATGTACTAATTTAAGTATCAAAGCAAATGGATGGGGTAACCAATCCTTAAATGGAAGTTCGTTTCTATTTTTATATTTTTCGTCGTACTTTCCAAATTTAGCCTCTAAATATTTTATTTTTCCAATAAGTTTTTTTTTGGATAAAAGAAAATGAAAATTCTCATTATATAAATCAGAATGATTTACAAAAACTACCGCTTTATGTTTTGATGAAATTTGAATTAACTTTTTAATTTCATTTAATTTATTTGTTGCTGGTTTCTCAAGTATTAGAGGTATGTTATTTTCAATCAAAAATTTGGAGATCAAAAAATGGGTTTTAACTGGTGTGCAAACAACAGCCGCTTTTATATTATTTTCTTTTAGATTTTTTTTAGATAATAATTTAAATTCTGAATTCCTAATTTTTCTTTTTCTAAAGATTGCTTTTAATAAAAGTTTTTTGTCTTTTTTTATTGTTTTAAAATATGTTTTGCCAAATCTACCAAAACCAACTAATGCTAAATTTAATTTTTTATCCAATTTCTATACTTGTCTTTGTTTTTAATTAAATATTCTGGGAATTCATCTCCAATATTAATTTTTTTAAAACTATAATTTCTATTAAATATATCTTCACCATTGTTTATTTTTTTAATTATTTGCTCTTTATCTTTTATATCTTCTTTATCAAACTCAGTATGTTGAAATGAACTAATTTTTTTAATAATTCCTTCCACATCATAAAGAAACGAAAAATGCCAGCCTCCATTTTTTAAGATCTTTACATTCTGAGGTTTATCAAATCTCCACCAAGGATATTGTTTTGTTTTGTATTCTCTAAGCCAGTTTGGTGATTTTAAATTTTTTTTTTTGCATATTTTTGAACCATGCCAAAATTTATTCGTTGTATTTAAGAGATTTAATTTATAATAAAAAAATAATTGCTCAAATACCCCATATTTAAATTTAGTTTCTACAAATTCTTCTATTTTATTTGGGTCAGGAATTTCATCAACATCTGAAATTAATATCAATGTTTCATCATCAAATTTATCTATTTCATTCATTGAATAATTTCTCTGATATTCTAACATATTCCATGGATTTGAAAGGTTAGGAAAATTTTCAACTGGTATATAAGTAATTTGGTTTTTAAATTCAGAGTATTTATTTATATCGAAATTAAGTTTTCTTTTATTGCCTCTATGATCGTACATGCCCTCTGTTATAATAAATTTGGTGACATGGTCTTTTAGAATATTTAGTCTTAAATCTAAAATTACATCTTCGTCAAAATAAGTTATGCAATCTAAAATATTCATATATAAAATATCTTTAATTGATTAGTAAAGTAAAATGAACAAAAAAATTGCAATTATAGGTGGTGGTATCTTTGGAGTTTCTATTTACATACTACTAAAACAAAAAGGTATCGACTGTTGTTTGTTTGAAAGAAAAAAAAATTTACTTAAGGGAGCAACTACAAATAATCTTAATAGAGTTCATTTTGGGTATCATTATCCTAGGGACAACTTAACTGCAAAACAATCATATAAAGGATACAAAAGTTTTAGAAGTTTTTATAAAGAGGCAATTTTTCAAAATTTCAAAAATTATTATTTTATAGCAAAAAAAAGCAAAGTTAGTTTCAAAAACTACCTCAAATTTTGTAAAAAAAATAAACTAAAATACGAAATAACTGAGAATTTAAACCTTCCTTTTCAGATAAAAAATATACAAGGTGGAATAGAGGTAAATGAACCAATTTATGATTGGGATATTTTGAGAAAAAAGGTTCAATCTATAATTAAAAAATTTAAAAAAAACAAAATTCATTTTAATGAAAATGTTTTAGATATCAGAAAAGAAAATAAATATTTAATTATAACAAATAAAGATGAGTATTTTTTTGATATAATAATTGATGCATCTTACGATGGATCTAACTCTATAATAAGAAAAATTAAGAGACCTGAAAAAAGAAAATATCAATTAGTTGTTGTGTATGAATTTGAGTTGAAAAAGTTAAAGAAGATGGGTCTTGCTTTAATGGATGGAGGTTTTTTTTCTTTTTTACCAAAAGGCAAACGAAATAGATATCTATTATACCATGTAAAATATTCTGTTATTAAGGAGAAGATAACAAAGAAATTTCCTTCTAATTGGTATAGATACAAAAATTACGAAACGTTAATAAAACGATCTAAAAAATTAATAAAAAAAGATTTAAGATATTATCTTCCAGATTTAAAAATTAACTTAACTACAAACAAATATTTAAGTCCAAGAGTTATTTTAAAGAATGTTGAAAAAACTGATAGAAGAGTTTCAAAAATTGATGAAATCTCAAAAAATTATTTTCAAATTTTTTCAGCTAAAGTTGATCATTCTATTGATATAGCGAATGTTATCTTAAAAAAAATAAATAGAAATTAATTTTTATTTATCTTTAAAACACCAATGAAAGCCTCTTGTGGAATTTCTACCCTACCAAATTGTTTTGACCTGGCTTTTCCTTTTTTTTGTTTCTCTAAAAGTTTTCTCTTTCTATCTGAAGCACCTCCACCATGAATTTTTGTTAACACATCTTTTTTAAAGCCTTTGATTGTCTCTCTTGCAATAATTTTACCACCTATAGCAGCTTGAACAGGAATCATAAAATTATGTCTCGGAATTAAATCTTTTAATTTTTCACACACCTCTTTTCCAGTTCTTTGAGCAAAATCTTTGTGAATAATCATTGCTAAAGCATCAACATTCTCAGAATTAACTAAAATTCCTAGTTTGACTAAATTTCCTTCTCGATGTTCAATAATTTCATAATCAAAACTAGCATAACCACTTGTCATAGATTTCAATCGATCATTAAAATCAAAAACAACTTCATTCAATGGAAGTTCATAATTTATTACAGCTCTATTTCCCGAATAACTCAAATTTATTTGAATTCCTCTTTTATCCTGGCACATTTTAATTATTGATCCAAGATATTGATCTGGTGTAATTATGGTTGCCTTAATCCAAGGTTCTTCTATAGATTTTATAAAATTCGGATCTGGTAAACTTGAAGGATTTTGTAAATCAATAATATTTCCATCATTTAGATAAACTTTGTAAATAACACCAGGTGTTGTAGTTAATAAATTAACATCAAATTCTCTCTCCAGTCTTTCTGTTACAATTTCAAGGTGGAGCAAACCTAAAAATCCACACCTAAACCCTAAACCTAGTGCTGATGAAGTTTCTTGTTCGAATGAAAAACTTGCGTCATTTAGTTGTAACTTGGCTAAACCATCCTTTAGTTTTTGAAATTCAGAACTATCTACTGGAAATAATCCACAGAATACAACAGGTTTACTTGGTTTAAATCCAGGTAATGCCTCAATTACTGGTTTTGAAGCGTCACAAATAGTATCCCCAACTTTTGTTTCTGACAAAACTTTTATTCCAGTAGTAATAAATCCAATTTCTCCAGCATTTAGCTCATTTATATCTTTTGGTTTAGGAGTAAATACACCAACTTTTTCAACAACATAATCTTGACTAGTAGATAACATTTTGATTTTCATATTTTTAACAATTTTACCATTAATTACTCTTACCAATATTACTACTCCAAGATACGTGTCATACCAACTATCTACTAACAAACATTTCAAGTCTTGATCTAGATTACCATTAGGTCCAGGCAACTCATTAATTATTTGTTCCAATATGTCTTCTATGCCCTCTCCAGTTTTTCCAGAGCAAGGAATAGCATTTTCAGTATCAATACCGATAACATCTTCAATCTGTTTTCTGGTCCTTTCTATATCTGACGCTGGTAAATCAATTTTATTTAAGACTGGAATTATTTCATGGTTTGTATCTAGAGCTTGATAAACGTTAGCTAATGTTTGTGCTTCTACACCTTGAGTACTATCAACAATAAGAATTGAGCCCTCACATGCATAAAGTGATCTACTTACCTCGTAACTAAAGTCAACATGTCCAGGGGTGTCAATGATATTTAAAATATATTCTTTTCCATTTTTTGCTTTATAGTTTAGTTTAACTGTTTGAGCTTTAATTGTTATTCCCCTTTCTCTTTCAATATCCATAGAGTCAAGAACTTGGGCTTTCATCTCCCTTTCCGTTAAGCCACCACATTTATGAATTATTCTATCTGCAATTGTTGACTTTCCATGATCAATGTGAGCAATGATTGAAAAATTTCTTATATTATCAATTATGCTCATTTGAATGTTAAGATCGAATTTTAGCGCCAGTTTTGTTTTCAACTGTTTTAACTATCGAGTTATTAATTTTTTCTAAATCATCCTCATTTAACGTTCTTTCAGATGACTGTATTGTAACACTGATTGCTATTGATTTCTGATTTTCAGGAATATTATCACCTTCATAAACATCAAAAACTTTAACATCTTTTACTAAACTTTTATCTACACCTGAAATACATTCAATTAAATCTTGAGCATTCACACCTTTGTTTACTATAAATGCAAAATCCCTCTCAGATTTTTGATAGTCAGAAAATGAGAATTTTGATTTAAGATCATTTAAAGTTTTGTCTGATAATTTTAAATTATCCATAAAAATCTCAAAACCAATTAAAGACTCTGTTTTCATATCAATCTGCTTTAAAATATTAGGATGTATTTCTCCAAAATATGCAGCCATTTGATCTTTTCTGTTATTTAAAAATAATCTTCCTGATTTGCCAGGATGATAATAATTGGGGGTCTCGCTATCAATAAAAAATTTTTCAGAGTCATAACCTGCCTCAACTAAAGTTTGAACTACATCTCTTTTTACATCAAATACATCTATGTTTCTGTCTTTTTCAATCCAAGACAATCTAGATTTTTTTCCCGCTGTCAAACCACATACAATAGTATTTTGTTCACCAGGATTAGAACCATTAAAAATTGGACCTATTTCAAATACTGATAAATCTTTAAAACCTCTATCTATGTTTTTATTAATATGCATTATTAAATTTGAAAAAATTGAATTCCTCAACACTCCTAATTCTGAACTAATAGGATTTATAATTTTTATTTCTTTATTTGTGTCTCTAAAAAGATCATTATAACGTTTGTCTGTAAATGACCAAGTGATTGCCTCTAGATAACCTTTGGACGCAACCGATCTTTGTAAAAAATGGAATAATTTCTGATATTTATTTAAAGTAGATTTTTTTCTCTGTTTAATTGGCTCTATATATTTTATCTTTTCATAGCCACTTATTCTAACCAACTCCTCAACGATATCTACCTCTTGTGAAATATCTGGTCTCCATGAAGGAACAACTAATTTTAATTTTTTTTTATCTTTTTTTATTTTAAAACCAAGATCCTCTAAGATTTTAATCATTTCTTTTAAAGAAATTTTAAACCCAGATATTTTTTCAAAAATATTTGGGTCAAATATAATTTTTTTTGTTTTGTAAGTTTCTATTTTTTGAATATCTATTTTACTAATTTCACCGCCACAAATCTCTTTTATTAATTTTGCAGCTTTATTCAAGCCATCTTCGATTGATAATGGATCTATGCCTCTTTCGAATCTAAACTTTGCATCAGTATCAAGATTCAATTTTTTTGCAGTATTTCTTATCGATGCTGGTTCAAAATAAGCTGACTCTAGTAACACATTTTTTGTAAGAAATTCTGTACCAGATCTTATACCACCAATAATTCCTCCTAGTCCTAAAACACCCTGACTATCACTAATAACACACATACCGCTCTCTAATTTATAATTTTTATGATCAAGTGCTGTAAATTCTTCTCCAATCTTAGAGTTTCGAACAATTATCCCACGATTAATTTTATCTGCGTCATATGCATGTAATGGACGATTAATATCAATCATAACGTAATTTGTAATATCAACTATTGCTGAGATAGGTTTTTGACCAACTGAAATTAATTTATCTTTCAGCCATTTGGGACTTTCAGAATTTTTCACATTTGTGATCAAGCGGCTGCCAAAAGCAGTACATCCTTGTCCTTTTTCTTTAATAATTTTTACTTTTAAGGTTTGTTTGTTTTTGGAGTGAATTTTTTTTTCTTTTAAATCCACTAACTTTCCAAAACCTGATGCAGCTAGATCTCTAGCGATTCCTTTAATTCCAAGACAATCTGGTCTATTAGGTGTTATAGATAAATCAATAAGATTTGATTCTGATTTGGAAAAATAACTTTTACCAATTTTTTTTTTATATTCCTGAGATAGTTCGATAATTCCGTCACTTTCATCAGACAAATTTAATTCAGACTCAGAACAGAGCATTCCGTAAGAAGTTACACCCCTTATTTTAGAGATTACTAATTTCATCTTAGTTTTAGGGATAATTGCACCCGGGGGAGCGTATATGGTAATCAATCCCTCTTTTGCATTTTCTGCACCACATACAACTTTTTTAATTTCATTCTCTCCAATATTTACGTCACAAACTTTTAGTCGGTCTGCATTTTGATGTTTTTCAGTTTTAATGATTTCAGCTACTTTGAATAGTCCATTATCAGCAGAAAGATTTTCTACACTCTCTACTTCTAAACCTATGTTAGTAAGTTGCTCTAAAAGGTTTTTCTCTTTCAAATTTATCTTTAGATGATCTTTTAACCAGTCAAATGTTATTTTCATCGACTGAGGCCTCTATAATTCGTAGGTACATCTAAAGGATCAAATCCAAAATGATTTAACCATCTATAATCACAATCAAAGAAAGCTCTTAAGTCATTTATTCCATATTTCAGCATAGCAAGTCTATCAATCCCAATGCCAAATGCGTACCCCTGAAACTTTGCTGAATTAACTTTAACATTTTTTAATACATTTGGATGAACCATTCCACACCCTAAAATCTCTAACCATTGATTACCTTCTCCTATTATAATTTTTCCATCTTTCATTTCGTATCCAATGTCGACTTCAGCAGATGGTTCTGTAAAAGGAAAATGGCTTGGTCTAAATCTCATTTTGATTTTATCTACTTCAAAAAACTCTTTGATAAAATAATTTAAACATCCTTTTAGATGACCCATGTTTATATTCTTATCTATATGAAGCCCTTCTACTTGATGAAACATTGGTGAGTGAGTTTGGTCACTATCTGATCTGTAAGTTCTTCCAGGTGCGATAATTTTAAATGGTGGCTTATCTTTCAACATAGTTCTTATTTGAACTGGAGAGGTATGTGTTCGCAATAGTTTCTGCTTTTTTTCATCTAGATAGAAAGTATCATGCATATCTCTAGCTGGATGATTTTTTGGCGTATTTAGCGCTGTAAAATTATTATATTCATTCTCGACGTCTGGTCCTTCCTCTACGCTAAAGCCTATTTCAGAAAAAATTGATGATATTTCATCGATCGTTTGTGAAACTGGATGAATTTTTCCTCGAACAAATGATCTTTCAGGTAAAGTAACATCAATTTTTTCTTTTTCTAATTTTTTATTAATTTCAGCACTTTCCACTTCATCTATTTTTAAGCTTATTAAATCCTGTAGTTCGTCTTTTATAATGTTTAAATCAGAGGCAAATTTTTTTCTTTCTGACTCAACAATTAATCCAATCTTTTTAAATTGAGCTGAAATTAATCCACTTTTACCAAATAAATCAGATTTAATTTGATTTATTTCTTCAATATTTAATTTTCCCTTAAGTTTTGAAAGAAATTCATCTTTTATTTTTTTAAGATCTGACATTTTTACAGATTATTTCTTCAGAGAAATAAAACAATAGCGAAGATTAATTTAGAGCAGATTGAGCTTTTTGGACAATAGTTTTAAAGGCTTCTGGACTATCATACGCTATCTCTGCTAGAATTTTTCTATCAATTTTTATTCCACATTTATTTAATCCATTAATAAACTTAGAATATGTCAAACCTTCTGCCCTCACCCCGGCATTTATTCTTTGTATCCATAGTGATTTAAAATCTCTTTTCTTGTTTCTACGGTCTCTGTATGCATATTGCATAGCTTTTTCCATAGCTTGCTTTGCAACTCTAATGGTATTTTTTCTTCTGCCCCATTGTCCTTTAACAGCTTTTAAAACCTTTTTATGTTTTGCTCTACTAGTTACACCTCTTTTAACTCTTGCCATATTAACCCCTTAAGCTGTAAGGCATATATGACTTAACAATTTTACCGTCTTGCTTTGACATAGTTGTTGTGCCTCTTAGTTTTCTTATTTGAGAATTTGTTCGTTTTATCATACCATGTCTTTTACCTGCTTGAGCCATTATAACTTTACCTTTAGCAGATATCTTGAATCTTTTTTTTGCAGAGCTTTTAGTTTTTAGTTTTGGCATAATTGAGCGATTTTATACAAAGAATGTTATTAATTTACAACTACTATTAAAGCTTATAAAGGTTGAATTACCATTATCATTTGCTTTCCATCGAACTTTGGATGCAATTCTACCTTACCAATCTCCTTCATGTCTTCTTTAATCTTAGTCATTAACTCATTTCCTAAATGTGAGTGCTGAAGTTCTCGGCCTTTAAATCTTATTGTGAATTTTACTTTATCGCCTTTAGCTATGAATTTTTTTGCATTTTTTACCTTAAACTCATAATCATGCGTTTCAGTTACTGGTCTCATTTTAATTTCTTTTAATGCAATAATTTTTTGTTTCTTTTTTGCAAGGTTTGCTTTTTTTTGTGCATCATACTTATACTTACCCATATCCATAATTTTACAAACTGGTGGATTTGCGTTAGGTGAGATTTCTATTAAATCTAATCCTTGGTTTTTTGCCATTGATATTGCTTCATTGGTGCTTAAGACTCCTAAGTTTTCTCCATCACTAGCTATCACTTGAACCTCTGGAGAGGAGATTCTATTATTAGATCTTGGGCCTCGATCCTTAGTTCTTCTCTGAAAATAATTTTGCTTAAAGTCTGCCACTTAAATTGAAGATGCTTTATTTAATGCAGAAAACGTTTTTAAAAATTTATTTAATTCCATATTCTCTTGTTTATTAGAATCCAATCTTCTAATGGTTACGGAGTTACTGTCAACTTCTTTTTTACCACAAATTAATAAAATAGGGACTTTTGCAAGAGAATGTTCTCTTATTTTATAATTCAAATTATGATTTTTTAAATCAACTATTGAACTGATACCAGCTTCTTTTATTTTTTTTGAAACTTTACTTGCATATTCCTCAAAGTCTTCTGAAATCGGAATTACTACTGTTTGCAGTGGGGATATCCAAAATGGAAACTTCCCAGCATAATTTTCTATTAAAATTCCAATAAATCTTTCAAGTGATCCAAACAATGCTCTATGCAACATTACTGGAACTTTTTTTGTTCCATCTTTATCTACATATAAAGCACCTAACCTTCCAGGTAAATTAAAATCAACCTGTAAAGTTCCACATTGCCAATCTCTTCCAATAGCATCTCTTAAAACAAACTCAATTTTAGGTCCATAAAATGCACCCTCACCCTTATTAATAGTATATTCTAGTTTAGTAGCTTTAACTGCCTCTAGTAAAGCTGCCTCTGCTTTATCCCACACACTATCATCTCCAACTCTCAGCTCTGGTCTATCAGAATATTTTAGAATAACATCCTCAAAACCGAGATCTTTATAAATTTCTAAGATAAGATTTGTTACTATTAAACATTCTTTTGTTATTTGATCTTCAGTACAAAATATATGAGCATCATCTTGTGTAAACGCTCTTACTCTCAATAGACCATGAAGCGCGCCTGAAGGCTCATAACGGTGTACCTTTCCAAACTCAGACATTTTTAATGGCAAATCTTTGTAGCTTTTAAGACCTTGATTATAGACCTCTACACAACCTGGACAATTCATGGGTTTAATAGCAAATATTTTTTCATCTGGAGTAGTTGATGTATACATATTTGCTCCAAATTTTTCCCAATGGCCTGATTTTTCCCATAGACTTCTATCTAATACCTCTGGAGTATTTATCTCTTTATATCCAGCAATATCTTGTTTCATTTTCATATAATTAATTAATTTTTGAAACAATGCCCAACCCTTTTCATGCCAAAAGACGGATCCTGGACTCTCTTCTCTAAAATGAAATAGATCCATTTCTTTACCAAGTTTTCTATGATCTCTTTTTTCCGCTTCCTCAATTCTTTTTAAGTAATCATCCAAGTCTTTTTGAGATGCCCAACCAGTTCCATAAATTCTTTGTAACATTTCATTTTTTGAGTCTCCTCGCCAATATGCTCCAGCAACTTTTGTAAGCTTAAAAGCCTTGCCAATTTTTCCAGAAGAAACTAGGTGTGGACCTCTACATAAATCATGCCAACTATCACCATGATGATAAACAGTTAGCTCTTCACTCTCTGGAATACTCTCTATTATTTCTGCTTTGTAGTTTTCACCAATCTTTTTGAAATGACTTATTGCTTTATCTCTTTCCCAAACCTCTCTTCTCGTCTTTACATCTTTATCAATTATTTCTGCCATTTTTTTTTCTATTTTTTCCAAATCATCCTCTGTAAAAGGTTCTTTGCGAGCAAAATCATAATAAAATCCATTTTCAATTACTGGTCCGATTGTTACCTGTGTACCAGGATATAATTCTTGAACAGCCATAGCCATAATATGAGCAGTATCATGTCTAATAACTTCAAGACCCTCAGGGTCTTTTGCAGTAAAAATTTTCACCAAACAATCTTTTTTAATTGAAAAATATAAATCTTTTAATTCACCGTCGACGCTCATTACTAATGCTTGTTTTAATAATGACTTACTTATTTTTTCTGCAATATCTAAACCTGTAACTTCCTTTGGAAATTTAATATTTTTTCCATCTGGTAATGTAATTATAGGCATTTAGTTAAATAATCTTTTATACTCTGAATATGTAGAAAAACACATTTTTTCAACATTAAATTTTTTTATTATATTGTTTCTTCCCTCTTTGCCCATTAAATTTAAAGATGACTCATCCATTGTTAATCCTCGAATTATTTTTTTACTCAAAGAATCTGGGTCTCCAGATTCAAATAAAAAACCTGTTTTTTCATCATTAATTGTCTCGTTGGATCCTCCAATATTACTGGCTATGATTAATTTTTCCATAGATTGTGCTTCTACTGCTACTCTACCAAAAGCCTCTGGTTCTATTGAGGCTGATATAATTATATCAGAAACTTTATAAGCTAAGGCCATATCCTCACAATGATCTATAAATTTGATTTGTTTTGTTAAACGATATTGCTCAGTGAGACGAGTTAACTTTTTTTTATATAGATCTCTACCTTGATTATTTCCAAGTATGACTGCATGAAAAGCCTCGTAGCCTAACTCAATTTTAACAAGGTTGATTGCTTCTATAAATAATTCTTGTCCTTTCCACGAAGTAAGCCTACCTGGCAATAAAATTATTTTTTTTTCATCATTTATATTCCATTTTTTAAGTAATTTTTTTTCATCAATTTCTAATTTCGTAGAAGAATCAAAATAATCGACATTTATTCCCCTAAAAATAACTAAAAATTTTTTTTGGCTTGTTAAAAATTTAGAATAATTCTCTTTTATATGAGAAAAAATAAAATTTGATCCTGCAATTATCAAATCAGATCTTACCATAACCGAATTATAAAATTTTTTAAACTTTCCACTAAAATTATAAGTTCCATGAAATGTGGTAACAAACTTTCTATTTGTTAACTTTGTTGCAAACAAACAAGACCAAGCTGGGGCTCTACTTCTTGCATGAACAATTGAGATCTTAAAAAATAAAATTATTCCGATTAATAAAATTGTATTAATTAAAATCAATAATGGATTTTTACTATGTACTGGAAGTTTAATTAATTTTACTTTTTTTTTATCAACAAATTTTGTTAATTCTCCTCCACTTGTTACAATAAAAGACTCGCACCCATTTTCTGGTAAATAGTGAGCAATATCATAACAACCAGTTTCAGCCCCTCCGTAACCTAGTCTTGGTATTACTTGCAAGACTTTTATATTAAATGACATACAGTTAGATTATATAATAATAGCGATAACTAATAAACTTTTATGAGCAAATTTAATTACCTTAAAATAAATAGAACTATAAAAATTAGGTATTTAAAATATAACCAAAAAAATACATCTTTCATTGTTTTTTTACATGGATTTATGTCTGATTTAGAAGGAAAGAAACCTAAAGCATTTTTAAATTTTGCAAAGAAAAATAAACTCGGTTTTCTTGCCCTGGAATACTCGGGTCATGGTAAGTCATCTGGTAAATTTACTAATGGGAATATCTCAAAATGGACTAAGGAAACAACTATATTAATTAAAAAAATTGTCAAAAAAAATAGGATTATATTAATTGGTTCAAGTATGGGATCTTGGATTTCTTTAAATCAATTTAAATTTTTTAAAAAACAAATTGTAGGATTTTTAGGAATTGGCTCTGCACCTCAATTTTTAGAAGAATTAATGTGGAAAAAATTTTCAAAAAAAATGAAAAGGGAGATAACGAAAAACGGCATAATTAACTTGAAACAGGGAAATTATGAATATCCAATTTCTTTACAATTAATTAAAGATGGGCAAAAAAATAAAGTATTTAATAAAAAAATCTATGACAAATTAAAAGTTACTATGGTTCATGGACAAAAAGACGAGTCTGTCCCTGTGCGATTCTCTAAAAAAATTTTAAAAATCTTTGTCAATTCTAAAAAAAAACTAGTTATTGTTAGAAACGGTGATCATAGCCTATCTTCAACAAAATGGTTAAATATATTAAAAAAAGAGTTAAAAAATATAATTAGCTAACTTCTTTTATCTTAGACTTAAAAGTAATTGGATTTTTAAGTTTATTAATCATCTCTTTAGGACAAACTTGAACAAAATTTTTAATTTCATTTTTAAAATTGTCAAAAATATCTTTTGATAATAAAGAACCCGTTTCTTTTGAGTGTTCCAAAATTAATTCTTTTAAATAACTTATCCAATAATCTGTCTCAACATTTTGCCAAATAACTGAGTCCGGATTTACTTTTTTTTCAAACTCTCTAGATTTATCAAAAATAAATGCCATACCACCAGTCATACCAGCTGCAAAATTATCTCCTACATCTCCCAAAATTACTACTGTTCCCCCAGTCATATACTCACATCCATTTGAGTCACATCCTTCAATAACCGTAGTTGCACCAGAATTTCTAACAGCAAATCTATCCCCTGCTTGACCTGCAGCAAACAGTTTACCTGAAGTAGCTCCGTAGAGAACTGTATTCCCAATGATTGTATTTTCATTAGAAACTAAATTACTTTCATCTGGAAGTTTTATTGAGATTGTGGCGCCTGATAATCCTTTACCAACATAATCATTTGCATCACCTTTAAGGTTTAATTTTAATCCTTTAGATGAAAAAGCCCCGAAAGATTGACCCGCGGAACCTTTAAAATTTAATGTTAGGAAATTCTCATCTAATTTTTCATAACCGTATTTTTTGTAAAGATGATGTGAAATTCTTGTACCAACTGCTCTATTTGTATTTTTAATAATGAATTCTTTTTCAATTTTTTTGGAATTATCTAAAGATTTTTCAATTTCTGGCCAAATTTCTTGGTCTAATGTTTCTGGCACTTTGTTGATCTCTAAAGAATCACAATATCTTTTATTATTTCCTGGGTCTGCCTGAACAAATAATGGATTTAAATCTAAATCGTCTAAATTTGGTGATGCTTTATTAACTTGCATTAATAAGTCGGTTCTTCCAATAACATCATTCAATGATTTAAAGCCTAGTTTAGCTAAAATTTCTCTTACTTCTGAAGCAATAAAAGTAAATAGATTAACAACTTTATCTGGTGTACCAGTGAATTTTTCTCTTAGTTTTTGATCTTGCGTACAAACACCAACTGGACAAGTATTTGAGTGACACTGTCTTACCATTATACATCCCATTGCCACTAGAGCTGTTGTAGCAACTCCATATTCCTCTGCTCCCATCATTGCAGCAATAACAACATCTCTTCCAGTTTTAATGCCACCATCAGTTCTCAATGTAACTTTGTGTCTTAAATTATTTAGTGTTAAAACCTGATTTGCCTCGGTTAAACCCATCTCCCAAGGTATTCCAACATATTTGACACTTGTCTGAGGAGTTGCTCCTGTTCCTCCATTGTGGCCTGAGATTAAAATAATATCTGCTTTTGCTTTAGCTACACCTGCAGCAATAGTTCCTATTCCCGATGATGCAACTAACTTAACTCCAACTCTAGCCTTTGGATTTGTTTGCTTTAAATCATAAATTAGTTGTGCCAGATCTTCTATCGAGTAAATATCGTGATGAGGAGGTGGAGAAATTAATGTTACTCCTGGTGTTGAGTGTCTTAGCCTTGCAATTTCCTCTGTGACCTTGAAACCAGGTAACTGGCCGCCTTCCCCTGGTTTAGCGCCCTGAGCCATTTTAATTTCTATCTCGTTACAATTATTTAAGTAATTTACAGTTACCCCAAATCTAGCTGATGCAATTTGTTTAACTCTAGAATTTGCACTGTCACCACTATCCATTACCTTAAATCTTTCCGCATCTTCTCCACCCTCACCACTACAGGAAGCTCCTTTAATTCTATTCATTCCAATAGCAAGAGTTTCATGTGCTTCTTTTGATAATGCGCCATGAGACATGCTTCCGCTACCAAATCTTTTTAATATTTTTTCAATTGGCTCAACTTCAGATATATTTATTGAAGGACTAAGTTTCTTCTTTCTAAAATCAACTAGATCTCTCAAATTAATTGGAGGCAAATTGTATATACCCTCAGCATATTTTTTATATGCCTCATATGAATTTGAACCTACAGCGCTTTGCAATAAATGAATGAGCTTTCCTTGATATTGGTGTGTTTCACCGTTTTTCCTATATCTATAAATACCACCAATTGGTAATACAGTATCTGTACTTTCAAATGCCTCTTTATGAATTTCTCTTATTTTTTTTTCAATTCCAACTAAGCCAATGCCTGAAATTTTTGACGTAACTCCAGGAAAGTAATCATCTACAACTGTTCTGCTTAATCCAACGGTTTCAAAATTGCATCCACCTCTATAAGAACTTAAAACGGAAATCCCCATTTTTGACATTATCTTTAACAAACCAGCATTAACTGAATTTATATATCTTTGTACACACTCATCAAAACTAAATTGGCCAAAGAGTTTTTTTTCATATCTCTGATATAAGCTGTCAAAAGCAAGATATGGATTAACTGTAGTTGCTCCAACTCCAATTAATGTTGCAAACGAATGAGTGTCTATAGCCTCACCAGACTGAACATTAATAGAAACATAGCCTCTTAATTTTTTTTGTATTAAAAATGTATTTATGGCTCCAACACATAATAACATTGGCATTGGCAGTCTTTCAGATGAAAGATTTTTGTCACTTAAAATTAATTGAGTAACACCTTGTCTCACAGCAATTTCAGACTCTTTCTGTATCCTCTTAATAGAGTCTTCCAAATTAGTGTCTTGTGAAAATGAACAATCAATAGCTACTGAGCTTTTACCAAAAAAATTAGTGAACTTACTAAATTGTGAATTTGATAGAATAGGGCTATTTAAAACATAAATATTCTCTTTGGTTAAAGTATCAAAATCAAGTATGTTGCCTAAGTTTCCAAATCTGGTTTTTAAACTCATTACTTTATTTTCTCTTAAAGAGTCAATCGGTGGGTTAGTTACTTGACTAAAATTTTGTCTAAAAAAATGGTAAAGCGGTCTATACTTATCAGATAACACTGCTAGAGGAGTATCATCGCCCATTGAACCCGTTGCTTCTTTGGCGTCTTCTGCCATTGGATGTAAAATAAGTTCTAGATCCTCTAGACTTATTCCAAAAGTATATTGTCTTCTCCTTAAATTCTCACCGTCAAAATTATGTTTTTCGTTAGAAATTGATAATTTTTCGTCTAAATCAATTATTTGAGAATTAAAATGCTTAAATTCTTTAGCTAGATAATCTTTTATCTGACTATTAGAAAAAACTTTACCTTTTTCAATTCTAACTCCAATAATTTCACCAGGGCCGAGTCTTCCTTTGGTTAAAATTTTTTTTTCATTTAAATCAATCATTCCTGTTTCTGAACCAGCAAAGATCATTTTGTCTTTTGTAATGGCATATCTTAAAGGTCTAAGTCCATTTCTATCATTTGCAGCTATAACCCATTCATTGTCTGTGGCTGCAATGGCAGCAGGTCCATCCCATGGTTCCATTGTACTATTTAAAAAATTGAATAATTGTTGATGACTTTTTGATAATGTTTTATTTTTTTTTGACCAAGCATCAGGTACAAGCATCAATTTAGCTAATGGTGCTGATTGACCTGATTTATTCAATAATTCAAATACATTATCTAAAGCTGCGGAGTCAGAGACTCCCTTTTGGATTACTGGTTTTAAATTTTCTATATCATCAAAAAGTGGGCTACTCATTTCTTGCTCATGGATTTTCATCCAGTTTTTATTTCCTTTATAAGTATTTATTTCGCCATTATGCGCTATGGCCCTAAATGGTTGAGCTAAACTCCAGCCTGGTGCCGTATTTGTGGAAAATCTTTGGTGAAAAATTGCATATCGTGAGATGAATCTTGAATCTTTAATATCTAGATAAAAGTCTGATAATGCCTCAGCTAAATAAAGCCCTTTATAAATTATAGACTTTGAGCTAATTGAGCAAATGTAAAAATCATTCAATGAGGCATCAAAAGCTTTATTTTCAATTTTCTTTCTTGTTTCGTAAATTTTTCTTTCTAAGTTTTTATCTAATAAATTTGGATCATTAGATTTAAAAAGGACCTGTATAATTTCTGGCATGGTCTGAAGAGCTTTTTCTCCGAGAACTTTTGGATTAACTGGTACTTGTCGCCAACCATATAAACTAAAATTATTCTTTGTTAATTCGCTTTCAACAATTGTTTTGCAGCTCTCTTGTGCTAAATAGTCATTTCTGGGTAAAAAAATCATTCCCACGCAGATTTCAGAGTTATCATAGTCGTGTCCTGTGACTTGTATTTTTTCTATAAAAAAATCTTTTGGAATTTCAACGTGTATTCCAGCTCCATCGCCTGTTTTTCCATCTGCATCAACTGCACCTCTATGCCAAACAGCTTTTAGAGCTTCAATTCCATACTCAACAATAGCCCTAGATTTTTTTCCCTCTGTAGATGCAATTAAGCCCACTCCACATGCATCATGCTCCATTTCTTTTGAATAAACATAATTTTTTGTAAGTAGCTCTAAATTTTTTTTAAAATTTTTCATTATGCTACTTTTGTTTTTTTTAGTTCCATATTTTCTAAATATGTTTTCATAGAAGAAGCTGCATCTCTTCCATCTTTGATTGCCCATACTACTAATGAAGCGCCTCTCACAATGTCTCCCGCAGCAAAAACACCTCTTAAATTTGTTTCCATAGTATTGAAGTCAGTTTTGATTGTTCCCCATTTTGTTACTTGTAACTTTTGTGCATCAAACAATAATGGTAAATTTTCTGGATCAAATCCAAGAGCTTTAATTGCCATGTCGGCCTTTACCTCAAATTCTGAACCTTGTTTAATTTCTGGTTTTCTTCTTCCTGACTCATCTGGATCACCTAATTCAATTTGATTAACAACTAAATTTTCAATTTTGTTTTTTCCTTTAAATTCTTTTGGACTTGAAAGCCAAACAAATTCGACACCTTCCTCCTCAGCATTTGCAACTTCTCTTGCAGATCCAGGCATATTTTCTTTATCTCGTCTATATAAACATTTTACGGACTTTGCTTTTTGTCTTACTGCAGTTCTCACACAGTCCATAGCTGTGTCACCACCACCTATTACTACGACATCTTTCCCCTCAGCGTTTAAAGTTCCTTTATCAAATAGCTCCACTTTATCACCTAGGCCTTTTTTATTTGATGCTGTCAAAAATTCCATTGCTGGGAAAATGTTACCTAAATCATTGCCAGGTAGTTCAACTTCTCTTGGTTTATATACACCCGTAGCAATTAAAATCGCATCATGTTTTTTTCGTAATTGTTCTAGTGTTGCATCTTTCCCAACTTCGAAATTTTGAACAAATTCTATTCCACCATCCTTTAATAACTTTGTTCTTCGTTCAACTACATGTTTTTCAAGTTTAAAATTGGGAATACCATAAATCAATAATCCACCTGCACGATCATAACGATCATAAACAGTAATTTTATATCCATTTTTTCTTAGCTGCTCAGCAGCCGCTAAACCTGCGGGACCTGCCCCAATTATACCAACACTTTGGTCTTTCTCATGTTTTAAAGAAAATATGCCTGGATCTGCAAGAGAAGTTGCAAATGCTGAGGAGGAAGGTGTCGAATTTGTTTGGCTTTCAAGTCCAAAAGA
>JACWEH010000006.1 GCA_014653585.1 Pelagibacterales bacterium SAG-MED38
TGGATCAGGAGGTATTATTGGTAAGGGTTTCCTGAAAGGAACACAAAGTTATTTAGAATTTCTTCCTGAGAAACATACAGATTTTATATTTACACTTTTTTCAGAGGAATTTGGTTTTATTGGATCAGTTTTGTTACTTTTAATTTATAGCATCATAATTTATAGAGTAATAAGAATTGGTGCACTCTCCAGAAGTTATTTTGCAAAATTATTCTGTTACAGCTTTGGAACATCAATTTTTGTATATATTGTTATAAATATGAGTATGGTTCTAGGTTTACTTCCTATTGTTGGTTCACCGCTACCGATAATGTCATATGGTGGCTCTTCAATGTTAGCTACCATGATAGGATTCGGAATTGTAATGAGTGCTAAAACCCATAGTCAACAATCTATTGCCTAAGTATAATTTGTCGCTGAAGACTAATTAAATTTTCATTATATAATTACTAAATGGAGAAAAGACTTAAAGTGGGTATAGTTGGAGCAGGTATTCAGGGAATTTCCAATGCTTTATTTTTACAAAAAAAAGGTTTTGAAGTAACGATATTTGATAAAGAAAATCCAGGAAGCCCTGCGGCATCCTATGGAAATGCAGGTCATTTCTCTCCCTATGCTTCATTATCCTTAAATAGAACTGATATTTTATTAGACGTTCCTGCTATGTTGATGAGTTCGACAGGACCGCTAGCACTTAAATGGAATTATATTCCAAAAATGATCCCTTGGTTTATGAAATTCATATTGAACACATCAAAAAAACAAAATGATGCATACCGCAAAAAATATGCATCAAATTTTAGATTTAGCTTTACCAGCTTATGATGAATTATTTGATGAAATAAATTTAGATGGCTTAGTTGAAAATAAAGGAATTTTATATATTTGGAATGATCAAGATTTAAAAAGTAGAGAATTAGAAATTAATGTTAGAAATGAATTAGGAGTTCAACAACAACTTGTAAATAAAAAAGAAATTCATGATCTTGAGCCAAATATAAAGCCTTTTTACCATGCAGGTGTTTATTATCCATACGCAAGGCATGCAAGAAATCCAAAAAAAGATACTTTTAAAATTTTTTGATTTATTTCGCAAAAACGGAGGTGAATTTAAAAGATTGAATATTGAAAGTATAGAATTTCAAGACGAACAGCCAATTTTAAAATCTGAGTCGGAAAATTTTTCATTTGATAGAGTAGTGATAGCCTGTGGTGCTTTTTCAAAAAAATTGACTGACAATTTAAATGAAAAAATACCATTAGATACTGAACGTGGTTATCATGTTCATTTCAAAGATTGTGACCATCTTTTACAAAGACCAGTTATTTTTTCAAATCGGGGTTTTGGAATAACTCCAATGGAACAGGGACTGAGAGTTGTGGGTACCGTAGAATTTGGAGGATTGAAAAATCCTCTCTCGAAATCTCGTATTAATAATTTGATTAACAATGCAAAGTATATGTTAGGAGATTTGCCTGATCATGAAGATGAATGGTTAGGATTTAGACCAACATTACCAGATTTTTTACCAGTCATTGGCCCCTCAAAAAATCACAAAAATGTATTTTACTGTTTTGGTCATCATCATTTAGGATGGACATTGGGACCAATATCTGGAAAGATTGTTTCTGGAATGATAGCTAAAGAAAATACAAATTTAAATTTATCCCCTTATAGCTCAACAAGATTTAATTAGTAAAATGCAAAATACCAAGGCATATATAATGCTGGTATGTGCTACTCTATTTTGGGCAGGAAATTTTATGGTAGGAAAGTACGCTTTCTTGACTGACATACCACCTTTGTCTTTAGTGTTTTATCGCTGGTCACTCGTCTGGATAATATTGCTACCTCTTACTTACAAAGAAATAATAAAATATAAAGATACGATTTTAAATAATTTACCTCTATTATTCTTTTTGGGATTTACAAGTGTTGGCTTGTTTAATTCTTTTACTTATTTATCTTTAATCTATACCCAAGTGATTAACGCATCTCTTTTTAATACTGCCATTCCAGCCATAATAATTTTACTTTGTTTTATATTTAAAGTTGAAACAACTAATAAATTTCAAATTTTAGGTCTTGTTATTTCAGTGTGTGGTATTTTAGCGATTATAACTAGACTTAATTTGGATATTTTGCTTTCCCTAAATTTTAATAAGGGTGATTTGATAATGATAGGAGGTGTTGTTACTTGGGGAATTTACTCAACTCTATTAAAGAAAAAAAAATTTACTTTACCATTATTAACTTTGATTCATGTTATTTGTACGTTTGGATTAATAAGTGTTTTTCCACAATTTTTATATGAGTATTCAAATGGACAATTAATTAAGTTAGATACTAATTTAGTTTATACTTTGATATTTTTAGCACTTTTCCCAAGCATAGGATCTTACTATTGTTGGGCAGGTGCTGTGTCTATTATCGGAGCAAATAGAGCAGGTATTTTCTTATCTTTAATTCCCCTGTTCAGCACAATAATGGCAATACTTTTTTATAATGAACAATTTAAACTTTTTCACTTGATTGGAGCGATTTTAATTATATTAGGTTTGTTTTTATCAAATAAGGAAAATAAAAATGCTTAAAGTGGCTATCTTAGACGATTATCAAAATGTTTCTCAACAATTTGTTGATATTGAAAAACTATCAGGAAAATATGAAATCAAAATTTTCAGCGATCCATTTGAGGATGAGGCAGATGCAATAGATAAATTAGCTGACTTTGAGGCCATACTTGTTATGAGAGAAAGAACTCCGATTACAAAAAATTTAATTGAAAATTTAACTAAATTAAAATTTATAATTACAAGTGGCCCGAAGAATAAATCAATCGATCTTGTCTCTACAAAAAAAAGACAAATAATTGTCAGTGGAACTGAGAGTAATATTAATCCAACACCTGAATTAACCTGGGCTTTAATACTTGGATTAGCGAGAAACCTTAAAGAGGAAATAGATAATATGTACCAAGGATATTGGCAAACTACTGTTGGGGTAGAATTGAAAGGAAAAATACTTGGCTTGATTGGTCTTGGAAAGGTTGGATCTCAAGTTGCAAAAATTGGAAAAGCATTTGGCATGCAAATAATGGCATGGAGCGAAAATTTAAATTTAGATACTTGTAAAGAATTAGACGTTTTACCTTGTAGCAAAGAGGACTTAATTAAAAACTCTGATTTTTTATCTATTCATGTCCAAGGTGGTGAGAGGTACAAAGATTGTATTACAATCAAAGAAATGGATAAAATGAAGAAAACTGCTTTTTTAATTAATACCTCAAGAGGACCGATAATAAACGAGGATGATTTAATAATTGCATTATCAACTAATGAAATCGCAGGAGCTGGTTTAGATGTATATGAAAAAGAACCTTTACCAGAAAATAATAAATTAAGATTTTTACCAAATGTATTATTAACACCTCATATTGGATATGTTACTGCCGAAAATTTTCACATTTATTACAGTCAAATGATAGAGTCTCTTGAGGCTTGTGTAAATGGCAAGCCAATACGTATTATTGAATAGTAATGGAACTACCAGTTGTTAATCACAAAGATTATTTTGCGAAAATTGGTGACGATCATAAGTTTCCAATAAATAAATTTGGTGATCTTGCAGACTATCTAATTAAGGAAAAAATAGTAAAAAAATTTCACGAACCATATCCATGCTCAGTAGAAACTCTAAAAAGAGCCCATTCAGAGGAATATATTAATAAAATTAAAAACAAAACTCTTGATGAAATTGCGGTTAAAAAAATTGGATTTCCACTAGTTGACAGCGTAGTCAAAAGATCTTTTATCGCTACAGGTGGCACGGTATTAGCTTCTAAGCTAGCAATCAATTGTGGTGTAGCTTGTAATACAGCTGGCGGTAGTCATCATGCAAATTATCAGGGTGGTGCTGGTTATTGTGTTTTTAATGATGTAGCAGTAGCATCTCATTATTTATTAGATAGAGGATTAGCTGGAAAAATCTTGATTATAGATTTAGATGTTCATCAAGGAAATGGTAACTCAGATATTTTTAAAGATAATAGAAATGTTTTTACTTTTAGCATGCACTCTAAATCGAATTACCCTGCAAAAAAATCTGTTAGTGACTGTGATGTAGAGTTACAAAATGATTTAGAGGATAAAGAATATTTAAAGATACTAAAATTTTATTTAAATCAATTAAATCGAGAAAATTTTGATTTTGTATTTTATATTGCAGGGGTCGATATTCATTTCAATGATAGACTAGGAAAGTTAAAAGTTTCTGATGAAGGTATCAAAAAAAGAGATCAAATTGTTACGGAAAATTTTTTTTCTAGAGGAATTCCACTTTGTGGTGTTTTAGGCGGTGGTTATAATAAAGATAACAAAAAACTTGTTGAATTACATTCTTATTTACATCAATCATGTGCTAAATTAGTTTAATTTTATGAATAAAAAAAATTCAAACTTAACTGCAGAACAAAAATTAGTTATGTTTGAGGAAGGTACTGAACCACCTGGTTCAAGTGAATTGAATAATGAAAAACGTGAAGGCAGTTATCATTGTGCAAATTGTGGACTAAAGTTATTCGATTCTAAAACTAAATACGAAAGTGGTTCAGGCTGGCCATCATTTTTTGAGTCATTGCCAGAGGTATTTGAAATTAAAACAGATCATTTGTTAGGTTATGCACGTACAGAATATCATTGTAAAAATTGTAAAGCACATCATGGTCATGTTTTTGACGATGGTCCACAACCAACTGGTAAAAGATATTGTAATAATGGTATCTGTTTGATTTTTAAAAAAAAATAAATTTTATTTTAACATCTCTTGTAATTTATTTTCTTTTTCTAGTGCTCTGATTTCATCATAACCACCTATATGCTGATCATCAAAAAAAATTTGTGGAATGGTCATTTTACCATTAGTTTTTTTTATCATTTCTTCTTTTGCACCTTTAACAGTTGAAACATTGACTTCCTTAAAGATAGCATTATTTCTTGTAAGTAATTTTTTTGCTGCATCGCAATAATTACAAAAAGGACCTGTATAAATTATGATATTTTTCATGTTTTAGAGATAATCACCTTTTTTTAATTTACCAGTGATAAGTTTTCTTGAATATTCAAATTTTTTTCTATGTTTGATACTTTTCTGATTTACTCTTTTTCTCCATAATCTAAATGATGAGGGTTTAATTGACCTTCTCATTATTTTGATAACATCATTTTCTTTGTATCCAGTTTTTTTTTCGATTTCCTCAAAAGTAATGCGATCTGCCCAGGCAGCCCAAATGACCCAATCTGGATCCTCGATATTTGGTTCAGGATTTTTAACCTTGGTAACAGGCCTGTGACCTTTTTTTTTCATAAATCCTTTATATTTAATAGAAAATAATAATGCATTTTTTTTTTAATCTGTTATTGTGAATATGATAGTCCTTCTTAGCCATCTTTAGCTCCCGGTTTTTTAGGACTATCTCTTTTTAATTTTTTAGAATTTTACTCATTTTTATCATCTTGTAGTTTTCAATGGGTTTAACTAAATTTTAGGAAAATTACTCCGTTATTTTTATTTAAATTTTAGTCAACTTCAGAGAAAAAAAACGTTCAAATCTATGAACTTTTGTGTTGTATTATTGCAACATTTTTAACTTTTAAATAATTTATCACAAATTGGATTAATATTTTCTTATAAAAAAGTGCTTTTGATGGTAAGAATCGTTCTAAATTAACATTTAAACATAAAGGGTATATATGAAAAAATTTTTAACAATAGCTGCGTTTATGCTGTTTACCGTCTCTAGCGCGATTGCTGCGGATGGAAGAATGGGTGTTACGCTTAAATACGGATACTTTGAGGCTGATGAAGCATCTGAGATTTTTTCTGGAGCACACTCAAGTGGAGCTAGTCCAGGAACAGTAACAAAAAAAGCGTCAGGCGAAGGTGATGTAGCCGAAGGAGAATTTGGTTATGCATCAATCTTTGCTGAAGTGATGGCGAATGAAAAATTTGGAATTGGAGTAGATTATGTTCCAATGGCATTAGAGTCTGAGTCTACATCAAACACTCAAACAACTACTACAGCTTCAGCTACTGGAAATAACACAGTTCAAATAGACTTCGAAGATTTAACAACTATTTATGGATTATTTTTTGCAACAGAAAATATCTATTTAAAAGCTGGTTATGTGACAGTAGAGGTAAAAACTAATGAAAATTTAGCAACTGGTGGTGCATACGGTGATACATCACTAGATGGTTACACACTAGGTCTTGGATTTAACAATGACATGGATAACGGTATGTTCGTTAGATTTGAAGCAGCTGTAATGGATATAGATGGTGCTACACTAGCAAACAAAAACGATGCCAACAAAAAAGTTACTGCTGAAGGTATCGAAGGTGTAAGTGCTTCATTATCTGTAGGAAAGACGTTTTAAGGAAAAACTAAATAGTTTGAATAGTTAATTTTAACCCCCTCTTTTAAGAGGGGGTTTTTTTTTACTTAAAATTTTATAAAAAAATTTTATTTAAGTTAAATTAATATTATTTTATGAATTTAGGGTTTATAGGTACGGGAAATATTGTTTCAGATGTTGTCGCTGGCATAAGCAAATCTGGTTTTTCCCACAAAAAGATAATCATTTCTCCTAGAAATAAAAAAAAAGCTCAATATTTAAAAAAAAAATTTAAGAGGATAATGATAGCCAAAAATAATCAAGCAGTAATAGATATGTCGGATTGGATTTTTCTAGGCGTTTTACCTCAAGTTGGGGAAAATATATTGCCTAAATTAAATTTTAAAAAGAATCAAATAGTTATTAGTTTTATGTCTACAACAAATCTTTCAAAATTAAAAAAACTAATTAAAAAAAAGGTGACTATTGTAAGAGCTATTCCTATGCCTCCAATTAGACTTGGTAAAGGCCCAGTAGCAATATTTCCACCCAATTTAAAAATTAAAAACTTTTTTAATAGAATTGGAACAACTATTGAAATAAAGAACGAAAAGTTGTCAAAAAACTTTTGGGCTATTTCAGGAACAATGGCCTCATTTTATGAATTGTTAAATGTTTTATCAAATTGGTTAATAAGAAAAAAAACAAACAAATTAGATGCTCAAAAATATGTAACTTCACTATATTCAGCTTTAGCTGAACTGGCACTTTTAAATTCATCAAAATCATTAAAAAATTTGGTGAATGAACAAACACCAGGTGGGCTGAATTGGCAAGGTGTTAATGATTTAAGAAAATTAGGTTATTATAGATTATTAGAAAAATCGCTTAAGAGGATTTATAAAAGATTATAATCTAATCTCGGAATGCAAGATAATATTTTAGAAATAAAAAATTTATCAAAATATTTTGGTGGATTAGCTGCTGTATCTAATTGTTCTTTAAAAGTAAAAAAGGGATCTATAACTGGAATAATAGGACCTAACGGTTCAGGAAAAACTACTTTATTTAATTTAATTGCAGGAAATTTAAAGTCATCTACTGGCAATGTTTTATTTAACAATGAAAATATCACTGACGTTCCGTCTTACGAATTATTTTCAAAAGGGTTACTAAGAACTTTTCAAATAGCTCATGAATTTACTAATTTATCAGTATTAGAAAATTTGATGATGGTACCTGGCAATCAATCAGGAGAAAAATTAATGAATGCTTTGTTAAAGCCTGGATTAGTTGCAAAAGAAGAAAGTCAGATTAAAGAAAAAGCAACGGAAGTAGTTGATTTTCTTAATTTAAGTCACATGAAAAATGAATTAGCTGGAAACTTGTCTGGAGGGCAAAAAAAATTATTAGAATTGGGACGAACAATGATGGTGGATGCCAAATTAGTCTTATTAGACGAAGTTGGAGCAGGAGTAAATAGAACATTATTAAAAGATTTAGGAACAGCTATTGAAAAATTGAATAAAGAGAAGGGCTATACATTTTGTATGATTGAGCATGATATGGATTTTATAGGAAGATTATGTGACCGAGTGATTGTTATGGCAGAGGGATCTGTTTTATTTGAAGGCTCAGTAGAGGATGCAAAAAAAGATGAAAGAGTAATTGAAAGCTATTTAGGTAGAGGTTCAAAACTAAAAGATAATTAAGTATGGCGTTTTTTGAAGGAAATAAAATGACGGGTGGATATGGAAAAGGTCCAGATATAATTAATTCATGCACTGTTAATGTTGAAAGAGGAGAAATAGTATCCATTCTTGGACCTAATGGTGCTGGAAAATCTACTGCAATGAAAGCTATGCTAGGTTTATTAAATTTAAAATCAGGCTCTATAATTATTGATGGTAAAGACATTTCAAAACTTTCTCCACAAGATAGAGTCAAAGAAGGAATTTCATTTGTGCCTCAAACAAAAAATGTATTCGCAGGAATGACAGTTGAGGAAAATTTAGAGATGGGAGCTTTTTTAGTAAATAAGGATTATACAAAAGTGATTGATGAAATTTACAATCTTTTTCCAATTTTAAACGAAAAAAGAAAACAATTTGTGGGAGAATTGTCTGGAGGTCAAAGACAACAAGTTGCGATAGGAAGGGCCCTAATGATTAAGCCGTCTGTACTTATGTTAGATGAACCAACTGCTGGAGTTTCTCCAATAGTAATGGATGAACTTTTTGATCATATTATAAAAGTAAAAAAAACAAATGTTGCAATCTTAATGGTTGAACAGAATGCAAAACAAGCTCTCAATATTTCTGATAGAGGATATGTGTTAGTCACTGGTGAAAATCGTTATTCAGGGACAGGTAAAGAATTATTAAATGATCCAAGAGTAAGAAGCTCTTTTTTAGGTGGTTAAATGGATTTTATAAATGCAATTATTCTTTTATTAAATTATATTTTTGTTCCTGCTCTTGCTTACGGGTCGCAATTAGCTATCGGAGCTATATTTGTTACTTTAATATATGGAATACTCCGTTTTGCAAATTTTGCAACTGGAGATATGATGTCCTTTGGCACAATGATTGCCATATTTTTTACATGGTATTTTCAGTCAATGGGTTTTACACTCGGTTTTTTACCCACCGCACTTTTAGCAATACCTTTTGCAATTCTGTTTATGGGTTTATACATGCTAATTATTGATAAGTTTGTATTTAAATATTACAGGCTAAATAAAAGTCCTCCAGTTCAATTAGCAATGGTAAGTATAGGGGTAATGTTTGTTACTCAGGCAATAGTAAGAATTATAATTGGTCCATCAGATAGAAGATTTTTTGATGGTGAGAAATTTTTGATTAAAGCTAATGAGTTTAAGGAAATGACAGGTTTAAACGAGGGACTTGCTATTAAGTCAACTCAAGTAATAACAATTGTTGTTACAATAATTTTAGTTTCAACTTTATTCTGGTTTTTAAACAAAACAAAAACTGGAAAAAGCATGAGAGCTTATTCTGACAATGAAGATTTAGCATTACTTTCTGGAATAGATCCAAAAAAGATTGTTATGATAACTTGGATGATTGCTGCAATTTTAGCTACAATAGGTGGAGTTTTGTATGGTTTAGATAAAAGTTTTAAACCATTTACTTATTTCAATAATATGCTCCCAATATTTGCTGCTGCTATAGTTGGGGGAATTGGTAATCCTTTTGGAGCTTTCCTAGGAGGTTACGTAATTGCCTTTTCAGAAATACTGTTGACTTATGCATATAAGAAATTCTTTATGTATGTTTTACCAGAAAGCATGGAACCTGATGGTTTAATTCAGTTGCTTTCAACTGATTATAAATTTGCAGTATCTTTTTCAATATTGGTAATTGTATTGCTTTATCGTCCATCAGGAATATTTAAAGGAAAGATATTGTGAGAAAAAATTTAAATGTAATTGCAGCTTACAGTATTATGATGGGATTAATTATCCTAGTAGGTATATTTCAATCTTGGAATATTGCTTTATCTATCTTTAATCTTTGTTTGATCTCAGCTGTCATGACGATGGGTGCTAATATTCAATGGGGTTATGCAGGTTTAATTAACTTTGGAATAATGGGTTTTACCGCATTAGGTGGTCTAGCTGCAGTTTTAATTTCTGTAAATCCAGTTCAAGAGGCTTGGAGGGCAGGGGGTACCAACATTTTATTAAGTCTATTTCTTATAATAGGAATTGTTTTAGCTGTTAGACTTGTTCTTAAAAGATATCAAAAATCTAAAATTAGAAATTATATAATTGCTGCAATTATCATTTCAGGAATAATTATTATACGACTTGTTTCTGAACCTGGTATTGAGGCAATTGAGGAAGTAAATCCAGCAAGAACTGGATTTCTAGGTGGGCTAGGGCTTCCAATAATTTTTTCTTGGATTGTGGGTGCTTTCTTTGCAGGTGGACTAGCTTTTGTAATTGGAAAAGTAGCCCTAGGATTAAGAGCTGATTATTTAGCGATAGCCACATTATTAATATCTGAAATAGTTATAGCAATTATAAAACACGAAGATTGGCTAACCAGAGGTGTTAAAAATGTAATTGGACTAAAGCGTCCTGCTCCATATGAAGTTAACTTACAAGAAACAGAATGGTTTATAGATCTAGTTGAAAAATTTAATTCAGGAAAATTAGCTTTGATTTCTGATCTGTCAGAAAGACAAGCGGCACTTAATCAATTTGTAATTGAAGGATCATCAGTATTTGTGAAACTTTGTTATTCTGGTTTGTTTTTGGTTGTTGTGATTATTCTTTTAATCTTAACTCAAAAAGCTCTTTACTCTCCTTGGGGAAGAATGATGAGAGCTATTAGAGATAATGAAGAAGCTGCCAATGCTATGGGAAAAAATGTAGTCAAACAGCATTTGTTAATTTTTGTTTTAGGATCAGCCATTGTTGGTATTGCAGGAGCTATGCTTGTGACACAAGATGGGTTATTTACACCAGGGAGTTATAGACCTTTGAGATACACTTTTTTAATTTGGGTAATGGTAATTGTTGGTGGAAGTGGAAACAATTTTGGAGCAATTCTTGGAGGTTTTGTAGTTTGGTTCTTATGGATTGAGGCAGCACCAATTGGATTGTATTTGGTCAATCTAACAACAGCAGGTTTAGAAGACACACATTTTTTAAAAGTTCATTTAATTGAAAGTGTTCCTTATTTCAGATTTTTAATGATGGGAATAGGTTTATTATTAATTATGAGGTATAGACCAAAGGGTATACTTCCTGAAAAAATAGAAATAAAATAAGCTTATGAAATATATTATTACAGGTGCAGCAATAGCTTGGGCATTATATATGGCAGATAAATATTTATTTTTTTAAAGTCCAGCCATTCTTTATTAATGCTTTAATTAAATTTTCTTTCATTTCGTCTCTAGAGGTATTTTTATCACCTATTTTTTCAAAGAATATAGGCTCTAAACCTTTATCCTTTTTTGATTTAAAGTAGTTTTTAATTGATTGTATTTTTAGTTTCATTTTTCTCCTTTAGCGTTGTGTTTTAAGTCCCAGCAAGTAGAGTTATTTTCTAAATCAGGACAATATAAACTTATCATTTATTTACATTTTTGACACCAGGTATTTTGATATTTGACATCATTCGGTGTTGAGTAAAATATGTGGTTATTCTTACAAATCCATTTAAGCTTCGTTTTTGTATTAAAGTATTTTTCAGATAAACAGTCCCCTCCTTTTGACAAGGCTATTTTCCTCATTTCATCTAAAGTTAATTGTTTAAATCCTCCACATTCAGGGCACCAGGTTCCGGTTAAAATATTATAAACTCTTGCATTCCAGGTATGACCCTTTGAGCATCTCCATTTTAGTGAAGTTGCGGTGTTTATGTAATTTTTTGATAAACATACACCACCTCTTTCTTTTGCAACATCCTGCATTTTCGAAATTCCTAATCGTCTTTTAAAACCCATTGATTTAGCCGCACATTTTCTACACCACTTTTTCTGATTTTTTATTGAGGCAGGTATGGCATACCAAGTATGCCCTTCTGAACATTGCCATTTTAACTTTTGATTTGCATTAATATATTTTCTAGACAAACATTTTCCACCTCTCTCTTTGGCAATTTTTTGCATGGTTTTGATATTGATGACATGTTGGTAGACTTTATTAAAATCAATCTTCTTGGAAAAATCGATATTCTTAATATTAAAATTTGAGTTTTCTAATTTTTTTTTAATTAAATTTGGAAGTTCTAAGAGATTATCTTTATATGAAAAAATTAATAAACAAACGCCGTTTTTTTTGCATAATCTTAATTTCTTTTTATCGTCATCTATTCTTTTAAATAAATTTTTTTTTGTAGAATAAAAAAATCCAGTTTTATAATGTTGAGGACCATTATACTCAAAACCTAATTTTATTTCTAGGCTATAACCGTCTAACTCCATTTTTTGATAATTGGAATTAATTAACCATTCTGGATAACTTCTAGGGAACTTTTTATTAAATAGTTGCTCCATAGTAGTTCTGCATAACGCTTCAGAATAATAAAATACACATTCAGGACACCATTGTCCTTTATTCTTAATACCTCGAGTTGTTGCATCCCATATATGGCCATTAGAACATTGCCATCGCATTTTAGTTTGACTATTTTTATATTTTTTAGATAATAATTTTCCGCCCCTTTTTTTGGCTAATTCTTGTAATTGTTTAATTTCTAATTTTTTGCTTCCTCCACAATCAGGACACCAGGTACCTTGTTGAACACTGCTAGGAGTGGTCTCAAATTTATGACCCAATTCGCATAGCCATAAAACCTTACTTTTTGCACGTATTATTTTTTTTGATAACAATTTTCCATTGTTTTTTTTTGCTAATAATTTGCACTCTTCAATAGTAACTTTAGATTTCCCAGAACATTTCGCACAAAAAGAATTTCTATGAATCAATCCTGTTGCTGTTTTAAAAAAAATATGATCATTTTTGCATTTAAATTTGTATTTAGTTTTAGAATTTATATATTTTGTTGATAAACAGATCCCACCAAAAATTTTTGCCTTTGTTTTAATTTTTTCAATGCCAATTAAACTCATGGCTTTATTTTATCAGTGCACAGTCAGTAGACCAATATTTATTTATAAAAAAAACCCCCAACAAATTAATGCTGAGGGTTTAAATTTTAAGATAAATTATCTTTGTTTTTTAGTTTTAAATTTTCCGCCTTTAACTTCTTGTTCTAAGAAAGAACCTTCAGCTTCACCGACGCTAGTAAAAGTGACTCCAGTCGCACCTTCGTAGTCAACTTTTTTACCTTTAGCTAATAAATCTAAACCTTTTTTAAGTTCACCTGGATAAATCTTTGTTCCAGGACCATTAGCAACATCCATTACATTCTTTGCAATTGATGCTCTATCAGTTGAGTTACCTGCTTGCATTGCTAAGACTATTAAAGCGGCAGCATCATATGACTCTCCTGTGTATGGACCAGAACTATCTATACCGGCAGCACTTGCTACTTTGGTAAATACTCCAGCTCCTTTTCCAGTTGAACCAGGTAATGAACCAAAGGATTTATTCAAATCTTTTCCAAATGTATCAACTAATGATTGACCAATCATACCATCTGATAAAATAAATCTATCAAATGCACCTGAATCTAAAGATGCTTGAATAATACCTTTACCACCTTGGTCTAAGTACCCTATTACTGCTACAGCATCTCCACCTGCTGAAGCAAGTGTTGCAACTTCTGACGAATAGTCTGCTTTACCATCTTCGTGTGCAGTCACTGTAGTAACTTTAATACCATGAGCTTGAACAGCTGCTTTATAAACGTCTGCTAAACCTTTTCCATAGTCGTTATTAGTATAAGTAATTGCTACACTTTTAATTTTTCTGTCCTTAGTAACATCAGCTAAGATTTGACCACCTCTTGCATCTGAAGGAGCTGTTCTAAAAAAATATCCTTTATCGTCAAGAGTTGTTAAACCTGGAGATGTTGCTGAAGGTGAAATCATTACAACACCATTTGGTATCGCAACATTAGATGCTATTGCACCTGTTACACCTGAACAATCAGCTCCCATAATTGCTGTTACACCTTGAGAGATAACACCTTCTGCTGCTGCTGTTGCTGCAGCTGAGTCTACACAAGTTGAGTCTGCCCTAATTGGTTTAATTTTTTTTCCACCTAATAGCGATCCTGAGTCTGAAGCTTCTTTAAAAGCTAATTCAGCAGAAGCAGCCATAGCAGGTGTTAAAGATTCAATAGGACCAGTAAATCCCAATATAATCCCCATCTTAATTGAGTGACCATCTGCAACTACGTTTGTTCCAAAACTCGATACAAACATAAATGCAGCAATAATTAATTTTCTCATTATTATCCTTATATTGTTAATAATTTTTAAAATCTAAATTAAAACCAAATTTTAAAAACTTTCAATAAGCAAATTATTTAATTTTTACTAAAAATTAGATGTTTTACCAATAAATAATATAATTAAAAATATTTTTTGAAAGTTTCGTTAATCGATAGGACACCATAATCATTTAACCCACCGATAATTAGTTGTAATGCAACGAGTAAAATAAAACCTAAACCAACATATGCAATCCAAAGGTGTTTTTGTATATAATTTGCCAGATAAGTTGCAAGTGCACCTGTTAAAACAACTGAGAGAATAAGTCCAAACATCATATAACCAAAATTCCCTTTTGCAGCACCCACTACACCTATGACGTTATCAAAGCTAATTGTTATGTCTGCAAAAAGAACTTTATAAATACTTTTTATAAAAGATGGCTCTTTTGATTTCTTGGTTGGTGATTTAATTTTTTTAATTTCAAATAGATCCTTTCTCAAATCATTTACAATCCATATTAATAAAAGGCCTCCGATAATTTTAACCCAATAAAATTGGAAAAGATAAGTTGCAAAAACAGCAAATAAGACTTTGAAAACAAGTGCACCAACAACACCCCAGAAAATAATCAATTTTCTATTTTTAGGTACAAAGTTAGCAGCAATTAAACCAATTATAATTGCATTATCTGCAGCTAAGATAATATCTATGAAGATAATTTGTAAGAGTATGAGAGATTCTTCTAACAATTTAATAATTTATTAAAATAATTTATATTATAAACTTTTAGATGTCTTTTAAAGTATAGATTAATATTTTGAAACTTTTTTACCAGCAATTATAGCTTTCAAATCATCATATTCTTTACAGTTACACCCTTTAAGCACCTCAAGTCTTTCAACTGCAAGATTATGTCTATTAGTTGCTACATACAACTCCCCAAGGTATTCATTGATACCTATGTGTTTAGGGTCAATTTTTAAACCTTGTAAGTAATATTTCTCACCATTTTCAAAATCTCCAAGTTTTCGAGTAGTGAAACCTAAATAATTTAATGTATCAGCTTTGTTAGGATATTTTTTATTTGATTGAAGTAATAGTTTCTGAGCTTTCTCGTATCTTTTCTTTGCTTTTTCTATTTTATCTTTTTCTTCAAATTTTTTTGCTACTTTAATATGTGTTACTGCCATATCATATTTGGTTTCTGTATTAGAAGAGCCGCTATCACTTGAACCTGCAGCAAACGAGCTTGAAATCAAAAAAGCTGAAACTACAAAAGAGAAAATTATGTTTTTTATCATATAAATTTTTTCATTTTATTTAATGTTTTTAGTTTAATTCCTTTATTTAGCAAGTCAGTTTTAATTATTTTGGCTGTTGCTAATGAACTCATGTTGTCTCCGTGTATACACACGGAGTCTATTTCACAAGGTATTTGTTTTCCGCTGTGACAATTAAGTGACTGAGTTTGAACCATTTTTAACACATGTTTTTTTGCTTGCTCTGGATCAGTAATTAAAGCATGAGGTTTTTTTCTTGATACAAGATTTCCATCATCTTCATAATTTCTATCTGCAAATATTTCACAAGCGATTTTCAAATCTAACTTTTTAGCAGCATGCTCCATTTTAGATCCAGTTGGTACTAAATAAATCAACTCAGGATTTATTCTTTTGATTACTTTTGCTAATGTTGTCGCTAAATTGATATCTTCGCATGCCATATTATTTAAAGCACCATGCGGCTTTATATGAGTAACATTTTCACCATGATTAGATGAAATTGTTTGAAGAATTTCATATTGATCAATTATTAATTTTTCTATCTGTGAGTCAGATAAATTCATCCTTTCTCTGCCAAAATTTTCAGGATCATTAAAAGATGGATGCGCTCCAATACTAACACCATTTTTTTTTGATATTTTTACAATTGCATTCATAGTTTCTTCATCACCTGCGTGATAACCACATGCTACGTTTGCTGAATTGATAATCTCAAGTAATTCAGGATCATGTTTGTTGGAATGACGTTTAGATTTTTCCCCTAAATCACAATTTATATTAATTTCAATACTCACTATTCTTCAGTATAACATGGCATGTTAAAAAATATATCAAATCTTGGTGACGCAGCTTTATATTGTGATTTTGGAAGAGAAGTAAATAAAAAGATTAATAGTCAAGTAATAAGATATTTTAAAACTATTCAAAACAAAAATATTGAAGGAGTAAATAATCTTACTCCATCGTATAACAAATTAATCATTTCCTTTGATCTAAAAAAAATTAATTTTAATAAACTTAAAAAGATTATTGATAACATTGAAGTTATTAATGATGATAATATTCAAAATAAAAAGTTTGAAATTCCTGTTTGTTGTGAAAAGGATTTTTCCTTAGATATAAAAAGGCTAGAAGAAAAACTTCAGATGAAAGAGGAAAAAATATATGAAAGTTTTTTTGAAAAAGAATTTTTTTGCTATATGACAGGTTTTATTGCAGGAATGCCTTTTCTTGGAGATTTAAATAAAAATTTAAGAGCAAAACGTCTTGATACTCCCAGGGTTAAGGTACCAAAAGGTTCAATCGGTATAACTGAGCAATTTGCAAATATCTATACATTTGAAAGTCCTGGAGGGTGGAATATTATTGGTAATACTCCTCTGAATATTTTTAATAGTTCTAAAGAAAACGAGCCTAATTTAATTAATCCAGGTGATTCAGTCTCATTTAAAAGAATTACAAAAGAGAAATATCAAAGTTATCATGGGTAAAAATTATTTTGAAATAATAAGAGCTGGTATTAATTCGACTTTTCAAGATCTTGGAAGAGATAACCTCTATCATATAGGAATACCATTTAGTGGAGCCATGGATAATAGAAATTATTTATTAGCTAATAAACTTAATGGAAATGATCACAACCATCCAGCAATAGAATTTGCTTATCAGGGTCCTCATTTAAAATATCATGGAGACAAATTAAATGTTGCAATTACTGGTGATGTGACTTTTAAAATCAAAAAAGGCGATAATTCAATTGATGGTGAATGTTATCAAACTTTTACTTTAGAAAATAATGATGAGTTAGATATTATATCAACAAATAAATCTGTATATGGGTATCTAACAATAAGCGGTAAATTCGATTTAAAATTTCAATGGTCAAGTTGCTCAACAAATATAAAAGCAAATATAGGATCTAATAATGGAAAAAAGTTATCTGATAATCAAAAAATTAATGTTAAAGAAATTAATCAAAACTTTGTAAACAAAAAATTAAATTATATTAATACAAAGATAGAAAATATTAGAGTAATTAAGGGAACAAATTTTGATTATTTTTCTGAGGAAGGCAAAAAAATTTTTTTTAAAAATGAATTTAAAGTCTCTAAATTATCTGACCGTATGGGAATGAGATTAGAGGGAAAAAAAATAGAAAATATTGTTGATACTAATATTAGATCTGAAGGTTTGATTAAGGGCGTGATACAAGTACCGGCGGATGGCAATCCAATTATAATGCTTTCAGATCACGGTACTATTGGGGGTTATCCCAAGATTGGTGTAGTTATAAGTGCTGATTATGACAAATTAGTTCAATTAACACCTGGCTCAAGAATCAAATTTCAAGAGGTTGATTTAAATAGTGCAGAAAACCTTTTTAAACTGTATGAATTAGAAACTCAAAATTTAATTTCTCAAATTTGATGAACATTTTAAAGAGTTTACCCGGTCCATTACTCATTTTTTGTGGTGCCCTAAGTTTAAGCTTTGGTGGACTAATAGTTAAATCTTTTGAAGGAGCAACGTTATGGCAGATACTATTTTGGAGATCTTTATTTTTCTCTCTCACTGTCTTAACTTTTTTGATTATCACTTATAAAAGTAAAGTTTTGAATTCATTTTATAACTCTGGATTACCAGGTTTTATTGGTGGATTAATATTATCTATTGGTTTTTGTGGTTACGTTTTTGCTATGTATAATACAACAGTTGCTAACACTAATTTTATAATATCTCTTCAAATTTTATTTTTAGCAATATTTGGTTTTTTTTTCTTAAAAGAAAAAATTAACTTAATAACATCAATCTCAATAATTTTAGCAATGTCTGGGGTATTGTTAATGGTTGGAAATTCATTATCTCCAGGTGAATTATCTGGAAATTTAGCAGCCTTTTCAATGCCAATTACTTTTGCAGTTTTGATAATGATTGTAAGAAAATTTCCATCAGTTGATATGGTTCCAGCACAGTTCGTTGCGGGTATAAGTTCATGTCTCATTGGTTTATCACTTTCACCGACTATAATGATTTCACCACATGATATTTTTTTAGGTTTTTTGGCTGGATTTTTTCAAATAGGTTTTGGTTTTATATTTATAACCATTGGTGCTAGAACGACTCCTTCCGCTATGGTTGGTATAATCATGTTATCCGAATCTGTTCTTGGTCCCATTTGGGCTTTTCTTTTTGTTAGCGAGATACCTTCTTTATATGGATTGATAGGAGGAGCAATAATACTTTTTGCTGTATTACTGCAGTTTTACTCACTTTTAAAAAAGTCTAAGGCAATCGTTTCCAATTGACATTTTAAGTCACTTATAGGACTATTGACTTACGGGAGAGACTACAGATTATCGTAGCGCCGAAGGAGCAACCACCCAGGAATCTCTCAGGCAAAAAGGACCGTGCATATTAACTCTGGAAAGAGATTAAATTCTCGCCGAAGGAGTAATACTCTCAGGCAAATATACAGATGGGTAAAAGGGTTAATATGGAGACAAAAAAAACATCGCTGTACCAATTACATCAAGATTGTAATGCAAAATTTGTTGAATTTGCAGGCTATCACATGCCGATTCAATATTCTGAAGGTATTGTAGAAGAACATAAATTCACAAGAAACCACTCTGGTATTTTTGATGTTTCACATATGGGTCAATTATTTATTTATGGTGACGATGAACTAATCGGAGATCTTGAAAAAATTTTTCCATTAGATTTAAAAAATTTAAAACTAAATCATTCTAAATACAGCTTCTTAATGAATAAAGACGCTGGTATTTATGATGATTTAATCGTTACAAAAATTGATGAAGGTTTCTTAATTATTCTAAACGCAGCATGTAAAGTCAATGATTTTAAAATTTTAAAAAAATTATTAAACGAAAAGTATAAAATGGTTTTAGACGAAAATAGATCATTAATAGCAATTCAAGGCCCTAAATCATCAAAAATACTAAATGAATTTGTTGACGGGGTAAAAAATTTAAATTTTATGTCTGGAAATTGGTTTATGTTTGAAAATCAGAAAATATATGTTACTCGATCTGGGTATACAGGTGAGGATGGTTTTGAAATATCAATCCCAAACGAATTTGCAGATAAAATAACTAGAGAACTGATAAACAGAGGTTCAAAGTTAGTAGGTTTAGGTGCAAGAGATACTCTAAGATTAGAAGCTGGCTTATGCTTGTATGGTAATGATCTTGATAAAGACAAAACTCCAGTGGAAGCAAATTTAAAGTGGGCAATTTCAAAAGAAAGAATATCAAAAGGAGATTTTATTGGTTCTGATATTATTATTAAACAATTAAATAATGGTGTTACAAAAATTAGAGTTGGAATTAAACCTGAGGGAAGAGTAATTGCTAGAGAAAAAACAAAAATATTTAATCAATCAGACGTTCATATTGGAGAAATTACCAGTGGAACATTTGGTCCAAGTGTTAATGGACCTGTAGCGATGGGTTATGTGGAAAATAAATTTTCTGAAAAAAATACAAAAGTATTCTTAGAAGTGAGAGGTAAAAAACATGCAGCCAGCGTTTGTAGCTTACCATTTTATAAAAAAAATTATGTGAAAGGATCCAACTAATGAGTGAAGTTAAATATTCCAAAGAACATGAATGGATAAAATTAGAGGGTGATGTTGCAACAATTGGTATAACAAAGCATGCAACGGAGATGCTAGGAGACATTGTTTTTGCAGAGCTACCCGAAAAAGGCTCTAGTGTAGAAAAAGATGGAACGGCAGGGGTAGTAGAGTCTACCAAAGCTGCAAGTGATGTTTATACTCCAGTCAGTGGGGAAGTAATAGATACAAACCAGGACATTGTAGAAGATCCATCAAAAATAAATCAAGATCCTGAGAATAGTGCCTGGTTTTTTAGATTAAAAATTAAAGATAAGTCGGAAATGGACTTTTTAATGAACAAAGAAGATTATGATAAATTTGCAAAAGAAAGTAATTCATAATGTTACATAGTTCACAAAAAGATTTTTTAAAAAGACATATAGGTCCTTCTGAAGAGGATCAATCAAAGATGTTGAAAAAATTAAATTATAAATCACTGGATGATTTAATAAATAATACTGTTCCAGAAAAAATACATTTTAAAGGAGAATTAAATATTGGTGATTCAAATTCGGAATATGAAGCTTTAAGAAAATTGAAAGCAATATCAAAAAAAAATCAAATTTACTCAAATTTCATAGGTATGGGTTATTATGGAACCTACACACCACATGTAATTTTAAGAAATATATTAGAAAATCCAGGGTGGTATACTTCCTACACACCATATCAGCCAGAGGTAGCACAGGGAAGATTGGAGATGTTATTAAACTTTCAACAAATGGTAGTTGATTTCACTGGTATGGATATTGCAAATGCATCTTTACTAGACGAGGGTACTGCAGCCGCAGAAGCTATGGGTTTAAGTGACAGGCTTAATAAAAGTGATAGTAATTTGGTCTTTGTCTCTGAAAATTGTCATCCACAAACAATTGAAGTTATAAAAACTAGGGCAGAGCCTATGGGTTTAAAAGTTTTCGTTGGAAATGAAGATAAAGTTTTGGAGCAATTAAAAGAAGATATAGTTTGTGGAATTTTACAGTATCCTGGAACCTTAGGTGATATCAAAGAGCCTAGCGAGGCAATAAGTAGAATTCATAAAAAAAATGGTAAAGCAATTTTAGCTTGTGATCTTCTTGCGCTTGCAAAGCTTAAAACACCAAGAGAACTTGGAGCTGATATTGCAGTTGGAAGCTCTCAAAGGTTTGGTATTCCAATGGGTTATGGAGGACCTCACGCAGCATTTTTTGCAACAAAAGACGAATACAAAAGATCTATGCCAGGTAGAATAGTTGGTGTTTCTGTAGATAGACATGGAAATAAGGCTTTTAGATTGTCACTGCAAACTAGAGAGCAGCATATCAGAAGAGACAAAGCTACAAGTAATATTTGTACTGCTCAAGCATTGTTAGCCATAGTGTCAGCAGCATATGCAATTTATCATGGTCCAGATGGAATAAAGAATATTGCTGAAAGAGTATCCCAATTAGCAAAAAACTTTGCTGATAAAATTAAACAATCTGGATATGAAATATATTCCGATTATTTTTTTGATACCGTAACAATTATTACTAAAGAAAAAACTGATCAAATTTATAAAAATGCTTTAAATCAAAAAGTTAATATAAGAAAGGTAAACTCTGAGATGCTTGCTGTTTCTTTCGATGAAAAGAAAAACGTTTATAGAGTAAATCAATTATTAAAAATCTTTAACGCAGCAGAGTCAATTAAAAAAGAAGATCCTACAGTAAGTTTACCTAATCTACCGAAAAATTTATTAAGAACTTCAAAATATTTAGAACATCCAGTTTTCAATTCATATCGTTCAGAAACTGAAATGTTAAGATATCTAAAGAGGTTAGAAGATAAAGATATTGCCCTAAACAGAACTATGATAGCGTTAGGTTCATGCACCATGAAGTTAAATGCAACTGCCGAAATGATCCCAATATCATGGAGAGAATTAGCCGAGCCTCATCCGTTTGTGCCCATTGAGCAGATGGAGGGATATAGAACACTGTTCACAGATCTTAAAAATTGGTTAAGATCAATTACTGGTTTTTCAGGAGTCTCACTTCAGCCGAATGCAGGTGCCCAAGGTGAATATGCGGGATTAATGGTAATTAGAAAATATCATTTAGATAGAGGTGATAAAAATAGAAATATTTGTCTCATACCAAGTTCAGCGCACGGAACCAACCCAGCAAGTGCTCAGATGGTAGGAATGAAAGTTGTAGTTATTAATTGTGATAAGGAAGGCAATGTTGATTTTGATGATTTAAAGAAAAAAGCAGAAATTCATTCTGAAAATCTTGGAGCTTTAATGGTTACATATCCCTCTACTCACGGTGTATTTGAGGAAAAAATATCAGACATTTGTGATTTAATTCACAAACATGGAGGTCAAGTTTACATGGATGGTGCAAACTTAAATGCTCTTGTTGGTATTGCAAAACCTGGAAATTTTGGCCCTGATGTTTGTCATATCAACTTACATAAAACATTCTGTATTCCACATGGTGGAGGAGGACCTGGAATGGGACCTATTGCATGTAAAAGACATTTACAAGTTTATCTACCTAATCATCCAGTTGTAAAAGATTGTGGTCCTGCAACTGGAATAGGCGCTGTATCAGCAGCACCTTGGGGAAGCTCAAGTATTTTGTCAATTTCTTGGATGTATATAAAGATGATGGGGTCTGAGGGGTTAAAACTTGCTACTAGGGTTGCAATTTTAAATGCAAACTATGTTGCTAACAGACTAAAAGATCACTATCCAATTTTATACAAAGGTTCAAATGGCAATGTTGCTCACGAATGTATTATTGATATTAGGTCAATTAAATCAGAAACAGGTGTCACAGAAGAAGATATTGCAAAAAGGTTAATTGATTTTGGTTTTCATGCACCAACAATGTCTTGGCCTGTATCTGGAACAATGATGATAGAGCCAACAGAGAGTGAGAATTTGTCTGAGTTAGATAGGTTCTGTGATACGTTAATTAAGATTAAACAAGAAATAGATCTAATCAAAAGTGGGAAGTTTGATAAAATTGATAATCCAATAAAGAATGCTCCTCATACTGACACCGAGTTAGCATCTGATAATTGGAAACATAAATATTCAAGAGAAGAGGCTGCTTATCCAGCCAAATTTTTAAAGACAAATAAATTTTGGCCTCCAGTAGCAAGGGTAGACAATGTATACGGCGATAAAAATATTTTTTGCACATGTCCAAGCATGGACGAATTTAAAGAAGATGCAGCTTAACAATTAATGAAAATTGCTATTGTTGGCTCAGGCATTTCAGGATTAAGTGCAGCTTACTATCTATCAAAAAATAATCATGTAGACCTATTTGAAAAAGAAGATCACTTCGGGGGACATTCTCATACAATTGATTTAACTATTGGAAAAAAAAAAGTTCCGGTAGATATTGGTTTTATTGTTTTTAATTTTAAAACTTATCCAAATTTAATTAAATTTTTTGAAGAAAATAAAATTGATATTGAAAAAAGTGATATGTCATTTTCTGTAAAAGTAGAAAATTCAAACTTCGAATATTGTGGGAAGGGGTTAAGTGGAATTTTTTCAAATAAAATAAACTTATTAAATTTTAGATTTTATAAAATGGTTTTTGATATTATCAAATTTTATAAAGAGTCGGACTTATCGAACACAGCAGACAAAGAAATTACACTGGGTGATTATTTAATAAAAAATAAACTTTCTAAAGAATTTATAAATTATCATATAATACCAATGGTGTCTGCAATTTGGTCGATGCCACCTTATGCTGCTAATAAGATGCCTCTAAAATTTTTTCTTAAATTTTTTCAAAATCACGGATTATTCAAATTAAAGAATAGACCACAATGGTATACAGTATCAAGAAGAAGTAGAACATATGTTCAAAAAATCATCTCAAAAATTAGTGGTGAATACTTCAAGAATTATCAGATCAATAAAATTAAGAGTAAAAATAATGGAGTAGATTTGTATTACGGTGGAAATAATGAATTTTTTGATTACGATAAAGTTATAATTGCAACGCATGCTGATGAAGCATTGGCTATGATAGAAAATCCAACTGATCAAGAAAAAGAAATATTATCAAATTTCAGTTATAAAGAAAACATTGCTTATATTCATACCGATCAGTCAGTAATGCCAAAAAAATAAGAGGGCTTGGTGTTCTTGGAATTCCTCTATGAAAAAAGATGAAGTTGAAAAAAATTCAATCACATACTGGCTTAATCTGTTGCAAAATTTAGAGTGTGAGGAAAATATATTTCTTACACTTAATCCTTATTTTGAGATCGAGGGTTCAAAAATTTTAAAAAAAGTAAAGTTTACTCATCCATATTTTGATCAATCAGCTTTAAATTATCAAAATAAGCTTAAAAATTTACAGAATAAAAGAAATATCCTTTTTTGTGGCAGTTATTTTGGTTATGGTTTTCATGAAGATGGAATAAAATCATCAATTGAAATGCTAAAAAACCTTAATGACTAGCTCGCTTTATAATGGAACAGTAATTCATAAAAGATTTAAACCAAAAATACATTTTTTTAAATATAGTGTATTTTCACTGTTGTTAGATTTATCTGAGTTAAATCATTTAGACAAAAATATTAATTTCTTTTCTTATAACAGTTTTAATCTAATAAGTTTTTTTGATAAAGATCATGGTGAAAGAGATGGTTCATCACTATTTGAATGGGTAAAAAAAAACTTAGTAGAAAACAATATAAACTCAGAAAATATAAAAATAAAATTACTATGCTATCCAAGGATTTTTGGATATGTGTTTAATCCTTTAAGTGTTTTTTTTGTGTACGACCATCAAGAAAATTTAATTTCAATCTTATATGAGGTAAAAAATACTTTTGGAGAACAACATACTTATATTTTTAAAGTAGAGAATAATAATCTTTTAAAACACAACTGTTCTAAAAAATTTCATGTATCACCATTTATTGAGATGGATTGTGATTATTTTTTTAAAATTTTAAAGCCTGCAGAGAACATATCAGTTATAATTGAACAATATCAATTAGATGAGAAAATTTTATTTGCTTCTCAAGATGGTAGAAGAGTTGATTTTAATAGCAAGGAGTTATTGAAATCATATATAAAACACCCTTTAATGACCTTTAAAATTATATCAGCGATACATTTTGAAGCGTTCAAATTATGGACTAAAGGAATAAGGTTTATTAAAAAAAAATTAAAGATAAAAAATAATATAACTTTTGAAAATTAATGAGCCTATATAGTTTTTCAGATAAGATAGTTTTTAATATATTGAGAGATATTGAATATGGTTATTTGGAAATAACTAAATATTCTGGTGAAATTTTGAAATTTGGAAACCCAGGCAGCTCTTTAAAAGCTAATCTAAAAATAACAAAACCAAATTTTACTTTCAATTTAATAAAAGGAGGAAGTATTGGCTTTGCTGAATCCTATATGCGGCATGAATTTGAAACCAATAATCTATCAAATTTAATTGAAATTACAGCGAGAAATATAAAAATAATATATAAATTTTCTGGCTTACTTGATTTTTCATTTATAAATTATTTTAAAAATATTTTCATAAAGAATACTAGAGAAAGGAGTAAAGAAAATATTTCAAAACATTATGATTTAGGAAATGATTTTTTTGAGCTTTGGCTTGATAAGACTTTAACTTATTCGAGCGCAATATTTGATGAGAGAAATAGAGAACTTTCTAATGCACAAAACAACAAATACCAAAAATTAATTGATTTAATGCGACCAAATAATGGAGATAAGATTTTAGAAATTGGATGTGGTTGGGGTGGCTTTGCTGAATATCTTGGTAAAAAATATGATGTAAAATTAGACTGTATTACTATTTCAAAAAAACAATTTGAGTATGCAAAAAAAAGAATTCATGAATGTGGCTTGAATGAAAAAGTAAATATTGAAATCAAAGATTATAGAGATTTAAAAGATAAATATAACTCAATAGCATCAATTGAAATGATAGAGGCTGTTGGGCAAAATTATTTAGAGAGTTACTTTAAAACAATCAAAAATAATTTATCGGAAGATGGAAAAGCAGCTATTCAAGCTATTACAATTGATGATAATATGTTCGATAGATATAAAACGAAAAAAGACTTTATTCAAAAATATATCTTTCCAGGGGGCTTCTTACCAAGCAAAAGCATCATCAATAAATATGTTTCCGAAAATGGTCTAACAATTAAGTCGTATGATTCATATGCTGATCATTACTCAGACACATTAGCCATATGGAAAAAGGAGTTTAACCAAAAATGGGATTTAATAAAAAGACAAGGATTTGATTTAACGTTTAAGCGTATGTGGGAATTTTACCTTTCGTACTGTGAAGCAGGATTTAAATCCAAAAATATAGATTTAATTCAATTTTCACTTCAAAATAAATGATATTTAAAAAGACTTATGATTAAACTCAAAAATATTAAATCAATTATATTGATAATCTTACTTTTCTTAACTACAAACTGTTCAAACAATAGCGCTATGAAACCAGAAGATTTCAAAAATAAAGAGCCAAGACTTATTATTGAAAATTATTTATCTGGTAATGTTAAAGCGTGGGGTGTTCTTCAGAATAGATCTGGAAAAGTCACCAGACAATTTTCTGCGGATTTAAATGGAAAGTGGGATGGCCAACAATTGATACTTGATGAGAAGTTCAATTGGGATGATGGTGAAATTCAAACCAGGCAATGGCAGATTACAAAAATTGATGAGAATAATTATGAGGGCACAGCAGGAGATGTGGTTGGTAAAGCTAAAGGATATTCATATGGTCCAGCTTTCAAATTTGAATATGTTTTACTAATTCCTGTAAAAGGCAAAGAGATAAAAATCACTTTTGATGATTGGATTTTTAAACAAGACGATCGTGTAGCAATCAACCGTGCCACTATGACTAAATTTGGCTTCAAAGTAGCAGAATTAACAGTAGTTTTTGTTAAAGATTAATTTTTTTTTTGGTATTTTGTAAGTTTTCCAATTAATCCAAAATAAATTCTATTTGGTAAGAAACTGAGTATTTTTAATGTAATTGTCAAAGATTTTGGAAAATGAATTTCAAAAGAATTTTTGTTTACTAAACCATCATAAATTTTTTCTGCAGCATATTCAGGGGTTTTTAAGAAAGGCATTTTAAAATCATTTTTATCTGTCATAGGGGTTTTAATAAAACCTGGTGAAACTAAACATACTTTAACATTTGATCTGCCAAAATCAAAATATAAACTTTCTGCTAAATTGTTTAAAGCTGATTTAGAGGGACCGTACCCTGTTGAATTAGGTAAACCTCGATAACCAGCAATTGACGAAACTATTGTTATTTTTCCACTTTTTCTATCTTTAAAATATTTCTCTACAGCCTTAATACTATTTAAAGTTCCAAAAAAATTAACTTTAAAAACATTTTCAATTTGCTCAACATCAATATCCTTTTCTTTTTTTGGATCCCATGTACCAGTTGAAAAAAAACAAATATCTACATTATGAAATTTATCTAATATATTTTGAAAAACTTCTTTACATTTATTTTTATCGGTTACGTCTAATGGAAAAGAGCAAATATTATCATGTTCGCCACAAGTCTCGTTCAGTAGATTTTCACGTCTTGCAGATATTGCAACATTCCAACCTTCTTTGGCAAATTTTATTGCTAAAGCTTTACCAATTCCTGTACTTCCACCTGTAATCCAAATAGTTTTTTTATTCATTCTATAAAGATGTATAATACTAATATGTTAAAAAATAAATTTTTATCATTAATTCTTTTTTCAATTATCACCTTTTCCGCATCATTTATCGGTGGTTTAGTCTCTATAACCCTCAAAGATCCCTGGTACTCTGGGCTTGTAAAATCGAATTACAATCCGCCAGATTGGATATTTGCTCCTGTTTGGACAACGCTATATATAATGATGATATTAGCTATTTGGTTCTTTTGGCACAGCAAAAAAAGAGATGTAAATACAATTTACATCTATTTTATACATATAGTTTTTAATGCAGCTTGGAGCATTGTTTTTTTTGGACTACATCAAATATTTTTTGCGTTAGTTGTTCTTATTATTTTGATAACTTTGATAATAATTTTGATTATTAGATTTAAACGTGTCAATTTTGTAAGCTATTACTTAATGATTCCATATTTACTTTGGTGTCTCTATGCATTATTTCTTAATTATAACCTAATGGTACTAAATTAAATGGATGATGTTGTTATAGTAGGTGGTGGAATTATTGGTGTAGCGACTGCTTATTTTCTAACTAAAGAGGGAAGAAAAGTTAAAGTAATTGAACGAGACCCAACCTATAAATCAGCCTCCTTTCCTCTTTCTCTTGGAGGTTTTAGAAGACAGTTTTTTCAAACGGAAAATATTTTGTTAGGTAAATTTGCTAGAGATTTTATTTTTCAAATACCAGAATTGCTCAAAACAGAAAAAAATCCTAATCCTACTGCAAGCATGGTACCTAATGGATATCTATTAATGTTTGGCCCAGAGCATGCGGAAGAGCAATATAAGGCTCTGGAAAACCATAAAGCGTGTTACGCTGGAACAAAAAACATCAAAGGTTCTGAATTAGATAAATTCTTTTCATATATTAATAAAGAGGGAATAGAAACTGCTACATTTACTGATAATAAAAGCGAGGGATGGATTGATCCTTTTCTTTTTCATACAGCATTAAAAAGTAAAGCGATAGAACAAGGTGCAGAATTCATAAAAGGTGAAGTCAAATCTTTATCGGAAATAAAAGCTAAAACGATAGTTTCTGCTGCTGGATGTTGGACAAAAGAATTATTAGAGGATATTCCAGTAGAACCTCAAAAGCATACAGTTTTTAGAGTTAAGTGCCCAAAACATATTCCTGAGATGCCATTAACTGGAGACTTAACAACAGGAGTTTATTGGAGACCTGAAGGTAAAGAGTATTTAGCTGGCTCACCAAAATCCATTTTTAATGCTACGGATCTAGAACCGGCTTGGGATGATTTTGAGGAATTAGTTTGGCCTGCATTAGCTAAAAGAATTCCAGCATTTGAGGAATTGAAGTTAACCGGTGGTTGGGCAGGTTATTATGATTGTAATAGATTAGATAATAATGCTGTTGTTGGAAAACATCCTAAATTTGAAAATGTATACTTAGCTACTGGTTTTACTGGAAGAGGATTAATGCAAGCACCAGGTATTGGTAGAGCTTTGACAGAGCTAATTACAACGGGCTCTTATCAATCAATAGATATTTCGAATATGGCTGTAGAAAGAGTATTAGGTGCAAAAGCAAGGCCAGAACCATACGTACTATAATTAATTATTAAATGCAAAAAATATTTAATTTTTTTCCACTAACAGTTTACAAGTCAACACTCTCACTTTCAGTAAATGAAAAAAACGAAATGATCGAAGAAGTTCGATTAATGGAAAAAAAAAGTAAAAATTTGGATTATAAATCATCGAGCAAAGCTTGGACAGGAGATACACAAGGATTTGAATATTTGCACAATAATCCAAAATTTAAAAATTTATTTATTCAAATTAATAATTGTATTTTGGAATATTTAGAAAATTTATCAGTAAACCATAAAAAACTTGATCTTTATTTTCAGAGATCGTGGGCGACAATTTCAAAAAAAACTGAACATATCGATAATCATTCTCATGACCAATCGCATCTTTCTATTGCATTTTATCTGAGGAAACAAAAAGATGACTCGAAAATTATGTTTTTTGACACCTCTAAACACAATGAGTTTATTCCTCAATTATTTGACTCAAGATCATTAGCTAAAGAAAATATTTTTAAAAAACGAGATATTTTAAATTCGAGTAAAGTTGTGTTTGATACTAAAGAAGATGATCTGTTAATATTTCCATCCAAAACAATTCATGGTACTGAACAAGGCAAGTCTAATTCTGAGCGGATATCAATTTCAGCAGATATAGTATTTTTAGCAAAAGATTCAACAATGCTCGAACATTTAGTTCCACCAGTCGAAAATTGGAAAAAATTTTCTAATTGATAAAAAGTTTAGGTACCACAGAAGGTTTTATACTCTTTTGAAGAACTGTCCATTTTTAGATAATATGAAATATTTTCTTGTTGCATATATGGTTTTTTTAAAATTTCTAAAAATTTATTTAATGGCTCAAAGTTGTTGTCATAAGCTTTTTCTAACGACTTCTCAACTTTATGATTTCTAGGTATCACAAGAGGATTAACACTTCTCATTAATTTTATATGTTTTTCTGGATTATTATTATTTAATTTTAATCTTTCTTGCCAATTTTTTTTCCAATTTTTAAAATTATTATCTTTATATATTTCTTCATCATATTGTTTAAAATTCATTAAATGACAAAAGGTATTTGTGTAATCTACTTTATTTTGATGCATCCAAGTTAGCAAATCAACTATTAAGAGTTTATCCTTATTATCTATACCTAATAGACCAAGTTTTTTTCTCATCATGTTCAACCACTTTTCTTCATATTTTTCTCCAAAAGTATTAATTAATTCTGTTGCACTTTTTATAGCCGTCTCATTATTTCTGTGAATTAAAGGTATTAAACATTCCGCAAATCTTGAAAGATTCCATTTTGTAACAGCAGGTTGGTTACAATAAGCATACCTTCCCATTTTATCAATTGAGCTATAAACAGTTTTTGGATCATACGTATCCATGAATGCACATGGACCATAATCAATTGTTTCACCAGAAATTGTCATATTGTCAGTATTCATAACACCATGAATAAAACCAACACGCATCCAGTTAACCACAAGATCGATTTGTTTATCTATTAAAATTTTCAAAAGATCTAAAGCTTTATTTTTTGAATTTTCAATTTCTGGATAATGCCGATTAACAACATAATTTAATAAGATTTCTAACTCATCTTTTTTATCTCTTGCCGCAACGTATTGAAAAGTTCCAACTCTTATATGACTTGAGGCCACTCTTGTTAGGATAGCACCTTGCAAAGGACTATCTCTCATTATGGTTTCACCAGTTTTAGCTACTGCTAAGCTTCTTGTAGAGGGAACGCCCAGATTATGCATTACTTCACTAATTATATATTCTCTAAGCATTGGACCTAGAGCAGCTCTACCATCACCATTTCTGGAGAATGCAGTTTTTCCAGATCCTTTAAATTGAATATCATATCTTTTATTTTTATTTGTTAAATGTTCACCTATTAAGATTGCTCTTCCATCTCCTAACATTGTAAAATGACCAAACTGGTGGCCTGCATAGGCTTGAGCAATTGCATTACTTCCTTCTGGAAGGTTATTTCCACAAAATAGAGCTGACAACTCATTTTTATCAATTTTAGTAAAGTCTAGGTTTAATTCTTTAGCTAAATCTTCATTCAATAAAACTAATTCTGGGTTTTTTACAGCAACAGGTTTAATATGTTCTTTAAATGCATTAGATAATCTTGAGTAAGAGTTATCAAAATTCCAATTTATAGTATTATTCATAAAGATTTATTGACTCCAAATTCTTTTTAAAATTTCTTCTCTTCTACAAGCTTTTTTATAACTAAGGTATCTTTGTAATTTAATTTTATAAAAATCTTGATGGTATTCTTCTGCTTTATAAAACTTTTCAAAATTTCTTATATATGTAACAACTTTTTTATTAAATCTATTTTCTAAATCTTTTACATCATTTTCTATAAGTTTTTTTTCTACATCGTTTTGGTAAAATGCAACTGATCTGTAACTATATCCTTTGTCACAAAATTGACCATAGGCATCAAATGGATCAATATTAACCCAAAAATTTTCTAATAATTCTTGGAATGAAATAATTTTTTTATCATAGATAATTTCTACAACCTCAAAGTGGCCAGTATTCCCATACGTTACTTCTTTATATGTTGGGTTTTTTGTGATCCCCCCTGAATAACCAGAAATAACTTCTTCAACTCCTTTTAATTTTTCAAAAGATTCTTCTACACACCAAAAACATCCACCTGCGAAATAAGCGCTATTTTTTTGTGAAGAATATGAAAACTTTGTACTAATTAAAAAAAATATAATTATAAAAAAATATTTCATTAAATATCATAAACAAATTCGTTATGATAAGTCCAGATCTTAAAGGTAGCTACTATCAAGTAGCCACCTTTAATAATTTTACTTTGGATTATTTTTTTTTGTATTTTGCTGCTTCTTCAGATCCACCAGTAGCCGAACCTTTACTGTATGAGTGAGCACCCATACCGGCTAACTGACCATCTTTTACAATTAGATATTGATTTCTTATCTCTTTACCTTCAAAGAAACATTCTAGTATCTCTCTTACTCCGTCAGCATATCTCGATTGAGCTGTTAAAGATGTTCCTGAAGTATGAGGAGTCATACCGTGATTTGGCATAGTTCTCCACACGTGATCATTAGGTGCTGGTTGAGGAAACCATACGTCTCCTGCATAACCACTCAATTGCCCGCTTTTTAATGCTTTTGCAATTGCATCTCGATTACAGATTTTTCCTCTGGCAGTGTTTACAATGTAAGCTCCTTTTTTCATTTTACTTATCATTGCATCATCAAATAAATTTTCAGTTTCAGGGTGAAGAGGACAATTAATCGTTACCACATCACAAACTTTCACCATCGATTCTACAGACTCATGAAATGTAAGGTTTAATTCTTTTTCCACCGAATCAGGTAGCTTATGTCTATCGAAATAGTGCAAATGAACATCAAATGGTTTCATTTTTCTTAGTGCATCTAAACCAATACGTCCTGCAGCAACGGTTCCAATATGCATGCCCTCAACATCATATGACCTCTGAACAGCATCGGCAATATTCCAACCACCTTCATTAACAATTCTATGTTGATTATGATAATCTCTTACCATTGAAACAATCATCATGACAATATGTTCAGCTACAGATCTTGAATTACAATACGTAACTTCAACAACGTCAATTTTATTCTCCATCGCAGCTTGCAAATCAACATGGTCTGAACCAATTCCTGCTGTGATTGCCATTTTTAAATTTTTAGCTTTAGCAATTCTCTCTTTTGTTAAATAGTATGGAAAGAACGGTTGAGAAATTACAATGTCAGCATCAACAATATGTTTATCAGCTTCACATCCATCTCCATCTTTACTATTAGTCACCACTAACTCATGACCATTACTCTCTAAAAATTTTCTTAATCCAAGTTCACCTGATACACACCCAAGCAACTGACCTGGAGTATAATCTCTTCCTTTAGGTGATGGTAAAGTCATTCCATCTGGATATTTTTCTATCTTGGGTAATTCTGAAAGTGCATATGATTTTGGCATTCCATCTTTAGGATCATCATATAATATGCATAATATCTTCATTTATTCTCCTGTATATTTATATATTTATTTAGCGCATCTAACATTATTTTAAGATTTCAAGCAATGAATTATTTTTGACTTGAGAAGGACTTTTAAAAAAAATAAATTCGTAGATAATTATTAGTGGACTTGCTAAATAATCAAAAGATACAATATCCACAAAAATTATTTTTTTTTACTACTAACTAATTAACTTCATTTATCTTTTTAATTAAAAATATAATACAATCTTTGGTTGTTTTGATAATTTCAAAGCTTGAAAAATAACAGTTTTTTTAAATGATTATTAATTGCAGAAGTAATAGGTATGTGATTAGATTATACCAAATAAGAATGATTAACATAGCAAAAACGAGGGAGGAATTATGTTAGCAAGAATGTTTAAAAAGCTAACTTCTACTCTTACAGTAGTTGTAGCTTTATTTTCTTCAATCGCTTTACCTCAAACTGTATTTGGTGCTGAGACTCAATATTTTCCAGTAGCAAGTAGCCGTGTTGGACCTTACTCAGCAATGGGAACTGGTTATTACGGAGCTCAAATTGATTACATGAATTATGTCAACATGACTGGTGGAGTCAATGGAGTAATGCTTACATGGCAAGAGTGTGAAACTGAGTATAACGCAGTAAAAACAGTTGAGTGTTATCAGCGACTTTTAGAAAAAGATGGTCAAAGAATAGTTGTGTTTGATACTTTGGGAACACCAGGAGCATATGCAGTTATTAACCGTATGGCAAAAGACAATGTTGTTTTAGCTCAGTATGGTTATGGAAGAACTGACGGTGCTGATGGAAGAGTATGGCCTTGGGTATTTAATGCTGCAAGTCACTACTGGTCACAAATTGCCGTTAAATTAAAGTTTATGGCACAGATCGAGGGCGGAATTGATAAGATGAAAGGTAAAAAAATCGTTCACTTACACATTGACTCTGCTTACGGTAGAGAACCATTACCAGCAATGAGAAAAATTTGTAATGACTGGGGAGTTGAGTTGATTGAAATATCGATCCCACCTCCAGGTCTTGAACAACAATCTCAGTGGCTGCAAATCAGAAAAGAAAAACCTGATTGGGTTACTTTTTGGGGAGCAGGTTCTGGAATGAATTCAACAGCAATGACTAATGCTGCTAGAATAAATTTCCCAAGAGATAGAATGATGTATGTAACTTTCGGTGCTGCCGAAGAGGACATGTATCCAGCAGGTGATGCAGCTAAGGGAACTTACGCTGTAGCAAATGCTTTGCCTGGAGAATATCCTTTGGTTAAAGCAATCAAAGATAAAGTATATGGTTCAGGTAAAGGAAACTTAGCGGATCCAAATAGGATTGGTTCAGTTTACTGGAACAGAGGACTAGGTGCTGCTGTAATGTGGATTGAGGGCTTAAGAAATGCTCAAAAAATGCACAACAAAGTTGGTAAGGCAGTTACTGGTGCTGAGTTCAGAGATGGTTACGAAGCTATCAACATGAATGAAGCAAGAATGAAAGAGTTAGGTGTTAACGGAATGTTAGCTCCATTCTCAATTTCTTGTGCCAACCATGAAGGTGCTGGTAAGTTTGCTGTAATGCAGTGGGATGGAACTAAATTCAATCAGGTTACTGGTTGGGAAGCTCCAGGCGATCCTGCATTTATTAGAGGTCTTGTAGAGGCGTCTGCAGCTAAATTTGCTAAAGAGAACAACATTACACCAAAAAAATGTGGTTAATTAATTTAGAGATAAATTAATACTAATCTGAGGGGGCGTTTAAATAATTTAATTATTTAAACACCCCCTTTAAATAAAATTTAATTTAATATAAAAAGAAAGCTTAATGAGTAACACTTCAGCAAACATTCTAGACATAAAAAATATTGAAGTCAGATATGATAATGTTATTTTAGCTTTACACGATGTATCTTTGAAAGTTCCTAAAGGAAAAGTAGTTGCGTTATTAGGAGCAAACGGAGCAGGTAAAAGTACTACCCTAAAAGCAGTTTCAACCATGTTAGCTTCAGAGAGAGGCAAGGTCACAAACGGTTCAATTGAATATGATGGAAACGCAATAGATAAACAAACTCCTTCGCAAATGGTTGGGTTAGGAATGGTCCAAGTATTAGAAGGTAGACGATGTTTTGGTCACCTTACTGTTGAAGAAAATATAATTTCAGGAGCATATTCAAGAAAATTATCTAAAGGTGATATTAATCAAGAATTAGAGAAAATTTACGCTTATTTTATTAGACTTAAAGAAAGAAGAAAAAGTCAAGCAGCATTCACTTCAGGTGGAGAGCAACAAATGATAGCAGTTGCAAGAGCCATGATGGCTAAACCAAAAATGTTATTATTAGACGAGCCGACAATGGGTCTAGCACCTCAGTTAGTTGCTGAGATTTTTAATATTGTAAAAGAATTAAATACCAAAGAGGGAGTTAGTATTTTACTTGCTGAGCAAAACACTAACGTTGCACTAAAAAATTCAGACTATGGCTATATCATTGAAACAGGTAGAGTTATGCTGGATGGTACTGCAGAAAGTTTATTAAATGATGATAAAGTAAAAGAACTATATTTAGGAATTTCAAAGAAAGGTAGAAAAAATTTTAGAGATGTTCTTAAAGAAGAAAGTTTAAAAAAAAGAAGTAATTAGAGATGGAATACGAGAGAAAATTTAAAATAGGAAAACCAATACTTGAGGTAAATAATATCTCACTCTCTTTTGGTGGTGTTAAGGCAATAACAGATACTTCTTTCAACGTACTTGAGCACGAAGTTAGAGCAATAATCGGACCTAACGGAGCTGGAAAAAGCTCTATGTTAAATTGTATTAATGGAATTTATAAGCCTCAACAAGGAACCGTTACTTTCAAAGGAAAACAAATACCTAATATTACTCCAAATATTATGGCACAAATGGGTTTATCTAGAACTTTCCAAAACTTAGCTCTTTTTAAAAGAATGTCAGTTTTAGACAATATTTTAGTTGGCAGGAAACTTCATACAAAAACAAATTTTCTTGAGGTCGCTTTACAACTTCCTAAAGTAAAAAAAGAAGAGAAATTAAACAGGGATAGATCAGAGGAAATAATTAGTTTTTTAGAGATTGAAGATATTAAAGACACACCAGTTGGAAAACTTCCTTATGGATTACAAAAGAAAGTAGAATTAGGTCGTGCTCTTGCAACAGACTCTACAATAATTTTATTAGATGAGCCCATGGCTGGTATGAATGTTGAAGAAAAAAGAGACATGTGTAGATTTATTTTAAAAGTAAATGATGAACTAGGTACAACTATGGTGCTTATTGAGCATGATATGGGAGTAGTTATGGATATATCGGACAGAGTGGTTGTGCTTGATTATGGTAAAGTTATTGGTGATGGTACACCTGATGAAGTTAGATCAAATCAAAAAGTAATAGATGCTTATTTAGGAGTAGAACACTAGGATAAACATATGGTTGATGAATTATTATTTTTCATGGAAGTTTTAGTTGGCGGTTTGCTTGCTGGTACGATGTACTCTCTAGTCGCTTTAGGATTCGTTTTAATTTTTAAAGCTTCAGCAACGTTTAATTTCTCACAAGGGGCTATGGTTTTTTTCTCAGTGCTTGCTTTTTGTGGTTTCATGCAAGATTTTAACATACCTTTTGTACTTGCATTTATTCTAGCTGCCCTTTTAATGGTAGTGGTTGGTTTATGTACTGAAAGATTAGTTTTAAGACCTCTGATGAATGCTAGCGAAGACACAGTGTTAATGGCTACAATCGGTCTAGGATATGTTTTAGAAGGCTTGGCTCAAGCAGCATGGGGAGTAGAAGTAAGAAGACTAGATTTAGGTATTGGGGACTTTCCAGTACCGTGGATCGCTGATAATTTAAAACTATTTATTAGTGCGCTTGATATTTTTGCAGGATTAGTGGCAGCTTTAATGATTATTGGTTTATTCCTTTTATTCAAATACACAAAAATTGGTCTCGGTTTGAGAGCTGTAGCAGATGATGCGGGTGCTGCTAGTTCAATAGGTATACCTTTAAAACATATTATGTTATTAGTTTGGTCAGCAGCCGGAGTTGTAGCTTTAGTCGCTGGGTGTATGTGGGGTGCAAGAGCCGGTGTTCAATTTGCTTTAGTTGATTTAGCATTAAAAGCTTTACCAGTCTTAATTATAGGTGGTTTCTCGTCTATTCCAGGTGCAATTGTAGGTGGCTTAATTATTGGTGCAACAGAAAAAGTATTAGAAGTTTATATTGGACCATTTTTTGGAGGAGCAATTGAGGGATGGGCTCCCTACGTATTAGCAATATTCTTTTTATTATATAGACCAGAAGGTTTATTTGGAGAAAAAATCATTAGGAGAGTTTAATTTATGAAACCAGTTTTTATGACTTACACAAAAAAAGACATAATTAACTTAGCTGTTTGTATGGTTCTAAGTGTATTAGTAATACCAACATTTATTACAACAGAATATTGGTATACATCTATATTAATTCCTTGGCTTTGCTTGGCTTTAGCTACAATTGGACAACAAATTGTTATGGGTTATACGGGACAATTAGCTTTGGGGGCTGCTGGCTTCATGGCTGCAGGTGCGTTTGCAATGTTTAACCTTATTTTACGTGTGCCTGACCTTGGTTTCGTAGGCTCACTAATAGTGTCGGGTTTGATTGCTGCAGCTTTTGGAATTTTGTTTGGTCTACCTAGTTTAAAGGTGAGAGGAATTTATCTAATGGTTGCTACATTAGCCTCACAGTTTTTTATTATATGGATGATAGATAAGTTTGGTTGGTTTAAAAACTACGACTCATCAGGAATTATAACTGCTCAAGACATCGTTATATTAGGCAAACCATTTACAACTCCATTAGCTATGTATTTTGTATGTTTAGCTGTTACCACAGTTTTAACTTTATTAGCAATGAATATGGCTAGAGGTAGTACTGGAAGGAATTGGATGGCGGTTAGAGACATGGATATCGCCGCAGAGTCCATGGGAGTTTCATTATTAAAAACCAAAGTTCAGGCATTTGCTATCAGTGCGTTTTATTGTGGAGTAGCTGGTGCTCTTTTTGCATTTTGTTATCTTAAATCACTAGAGCCAGTCGCTTTTGATATTAAATTATCTTTTAAAATATTATTTATGTGTATTCTAGGTGGACTTGGTACAATAAATGGTGCTTTTATTGGAGCAGCTTTTATATTACTTTTTCCAGTTCTTTTGAATTCTGTAGGAAACAATGTATTTCATGGAGCTATTGATGCTACAATTATTTCATCGATTGAACAGGTAATATTTGGTGGTTTAATGATTATATTTATGATTTACGAACCTTTAGGGATGGCAAAACTTTGGGAAAATCTTAAGGTAAGTATAAAATCTAAATTATCTTCATCGAATATTAAAAGTACGAAATCTTCAACACTAAAAAAGTGAATAAAAAGAAATTAATTTTTGCATTAATTGTAGGAGTATTAATAGGTTTGCTTATTGAAAATAATTTTATAATTTCATAAAGAATTATTTTTGGTTTGGATAAGACTTTTTCAAAATGAATTTGTTAACAATTATTGCAAAAATAATAATTATAACTGATCCCGATATTACAGGACTTAACAAGTAATCAAAAGAGACACTTCCAATAATTACTATTATGGGATTACCCCCCGCAGGTGGATGGGTAACGTTTAACAGAATCATTAATCCAACTCCAAATCCCACTGCTAATGGGATAGTTAAAAAGATTGGTAATGGAATAAAGTGTAAAAAAAACAAACCTACGATAGTTGTAACCAAATGACCAAAAAAAACATTTTTTGGTTGAGCAAATGGACTTTCAGGATATCCATAAAGCAGAACCATAGATGATCCAAATGAAGCTAACAGAAAAATTCCAAATTCAGTTCGATAAGTCAAGAAAGTTAAAATCCCAATTGTAATTATTGAAAACAAACCAGCTAAAAGAGATTGTTTTAGATTATTCATAATTTAACTTGATACTATCTTTTTTAAAGTTTTGAAAGGTAACAATATACAATCTTTTTTATTAATATTTTTCTTTTTGATTAATTTTTTCAAAGAATTCCATTTTTTATCTGTAATTTTTACATCATCATTAAAATATAATTCAGCCTTATCACATAAATCGTTAATTATTTCTTTTTGATTATTAATAGAAATTTTCGATAACAGACTTGCTGATGCTTGGCAGTACACACATGATTTACCTTGATACCCAAAGTCTAAAATTTTTTCGTTTTTTAATATAAGCTCTATTTGCATTTCATCTCCACAAATTGAATTTTTTAACTTTGAGACGTGTGTCCGATTCTCAATATTTCTATTGTTATCCGTGTTAGCGGCAATATTTAGTACTTCTAAATCCATTTTAATTTTTAATTATATGACAAATAAAAACCAATCAAGAATAGAAATAGATTGAGCACAACTCTAAATGGAAAAGTTGATTTAAAGCTTAAGGCTATCTCATTTTTGTTGTAGTTATAAATTTTTAGATCTAATCTTCTTGGATGCTTGAATTAAAAAATCCAAAAATTGCTGTTCCAGTAGTTTTGTTTGCAGGAATTTTATGGTCTTTTGGCCCTCTTGTGGTGAGATACATGGATAATCCTAATCAAGTACCATGGCAATATATATTTGGAAGAGGGTTGACAATTTTTATTCTTTTAAATCTTTATCTTTATTTTGAAGAAGGGATTAAATTTTATAAAAATTATTTAAAGATGGGATATTCAGGCATTATTGGTGGAACTGGATTAGGAATTGCTATGATCAGTTTTATTTATTCAATTACTAATACTTCAGCGGCAATTACTCTACTTTGTTTGGCAGCAATGCCTTTTTTTACAGCACTTCTCGCTTTTTTATTTCTTAAGGAAAAAATATCATTGAATGTTTGGATTTCCATTTTTATTGCAACAATTGGAATTATAATTATGGCTTTTGGGAGCTCGGGATCTAATTCTGCCGTTGGTTTTATTTTTGGAATGCTTTCATCAATAGGATTTTCAGTTTTTTCTGTCACATTAAGGTGGAAAACAGACACGCCAAAGTTTACAACAGTAGCTTTTTCAGGCTTTTTTTGTTTTGTTTTCGCGTCTGTAATGCTTTTAAGTACCGAACAGATATTTTTTTCAACAAGTTATAATGGTGCATTATTTTCTCTTCATGGCACATTAGTTTGTTTAGGACTAATTTTATATTCTATTGGTTCAAAAGCTATTCCGGCTGCAGAGTTGACATTGTTGTCATTAACTGAAGTTATTGGTGGAATTTTTTGGGTTTGGCTGCCTATCTTAGGTATAAATGAGGTGCCTGATACTTACACCATAGTCGGAGGATTTTTTCTATTTATCTCGTTAATTTATTATAGCTTGTTAATGCGGTGGAATAAAAGATTTATAGCTTTAAATTAATCTAGAAACATGAATAAAGATAAAGTTATTGTTAATAGCTGGAATGAGTGGGATCCGCTTAAACATGTTATTGTTGGAAAAGCAGATGGTAGCTGTATACCTGCACCAGAACCTGCTTTAGATGCGAAAGTACCTGAGGACTCAGCTATGAAAGGTTCTCACGGACCTCGAGCCAAAGATACCGTCGATAAAGCAAATGAGTTATTAAATAATTTTGCATCAATGTTGGAAAAAAGAGGAATCAAAGTTGATCGACCAGTACCACTTAATCATAATCAAAAAATTTCTACCCCTGATTGGGCAGTCGATAGTATGTTTGGCTGTATGCCAGCAAGAGATATTATACTAACAGTTGGTAATGAAATGCTAGAGGCTACAATGAGTTATAGGTGCAGATGGTTTGAATATTTAAATTATAGACCTTTAATTAAAAAATATTTTGAAGAAGATAAGAATATGCGGCATGAGACTGCACCAAAGCCAAGGTTAACAGATGCTGATTATCATGTGGATTATTTGTCAGATAAGATTGGTGTTCAAAAAAGACTTGAGTGGACTGAGAAAAAGTTTTTTGTGACAACCGAGGAAGAACCATTGTTTGATGCAGCAGATGTACTTAGATTTGGCAAAGATTTAGTTGTACAACACGGTTTCACAACAAATTTGAAAGGAATAGATTGGCTAAAAAGACACTTTAAAAATCATAGAGTCCATGCAGTTAATTTTCCAGGTGATCCATATCCAATTCATATTGATGCAACTTTTACACCGATCAAAGAGGGGCTAATTATAAATAACCCTCAAAGAAGATTACCAAAACAACAGAGAAAATTGTTTGAGGACAATGGATGGGAAATAATAGATAGTGCACAACCTGCGCATAATGAACCACCACCTCTTTGTTATTCATCCGTATGGTTGTCTATGAATGTATTAGTCTTAGACCCAAAAACAGTATGTGTTGAAAAAAGTGAAATATATCAATCCGAACAACTTGATAAATTAGGCATGGAAGTTATCCCTGTAGACTTAAGAGATGCTTATGCTTTTGGGGGAGGCGTTCATTGTTGTACAGCTGACGTTTATAGAGAAGGTGATCTAAAAGATTATTTTCCTAAACAAAGAAATTAGTTTTCTTTTGTTACATCTACTGTAAATTTTTCTAATCCTGAGGAAAATTTATTATCGACATTACTCTTTTTATTCTCAAATGATTTTAATTTTTCTAACTCCCTTTGTCTTAATCTCTCCTCTCGCAAATTTTCTCTATGCTCTTTTGCTTTTTGTTCTTTATCAAATTTTTCTTCCCATTCTTTAATTTTTATGTATTCCAATTCTTTTTGTTTTTCTTCTTCCTCTTTAATCATTTTTAAAGCTCTTTCTTTTCTTCTTTTCTCTTTAAGCTCAAAGTTTTTTTGCTCTTCTTCTCTAACTTTTAAATCAATATCTTTTCTATTTTGAGACTCCTCTCTCAATTTTTGATCTTTTTCTTTGGATCTTAATTCTTTACTTATCAATATTAATTCTTCATCTTTTTTAAATAATCTCGTAGCTTCTAATTTTTGAGAGTCTTCTTTAATTTTTATTTCTTTTTCTTTTAATTTCAATTCATCTTCGATAAGCTTTAACTTGTTATTTTCTTTAATAAGCCTTTCTTCCCAAACCTTGAGTTCCTTTCTTTCTTTTTGAATTAAATTTTTTTCTTTCAATTTTTCTAATTTGATTTCTTTAATCTTATTTAGTTCTTTATTTTTTTTGTAATTTGAAAATGCGTTACTTAAAAAAGATTTTGCAGTAAAATTACCAACCTGGGCTATACCTTTTGTCTTTTTATAATTCTTTTGTTTAATTTTTTTCTTAATCATTTTTTATAAATCCTATTGAAACAAATATTTGAAATATTTTCAATAATACACTTCAAAAACTTTTAAAAATTATAAATATTTCGAGTTTCAACTCTTACGTGATTTACTTAAATTCTTTGAATGATTAAAATCAAGTATGAAAAAGTTAATTTTTTTCGTATTTTTTTTAGGCTTAAACTTGCAGTTTTTTGTTCAAGCTGACGATATTAAAGAGTTTGAAATTGAAGGGATGAGTATTGGGGATAGTGCATTAAATTTTATAAAAAAAGACTATCTTCTAGCCCATAAACAAGATTGGTTTCAATAGTAGTAATATCAGCAATCTTATACTAATAATAAGATAAATTAAAAATGTTATTTATAAAATTAATTTTGTTTTAATTTTATTATTTAAGAAATAGTTTATTTAGCTTAAATGCGAAAATTTAAAAAACTAGTCTTAGCTTGTGATGGCGAGGGTGCAAGTGGTAAAAGCACTGGAGCTAAACTTATATCCAAGAAATATGGATTATTATTAATTAATTCAGGTTTAATTTATAGATATTGTAGTAAATTAATTATTCAAAATAGACCAAAAAATAAAATTTTGTTTTTAAAAAAAAAACTAAAAAAGACATCCTATAAATATATTACTAAACAGAAACTTCATTCAGAGGAAATCAGTAAACATGTTGCAATAATTGCTAAAAATAAAAAAGTAAGAGAGATTGTTAATGTCATGCAGAAAAAAATTATTAGTTCTAATAAAAAAATTTGTGTGGAAGGTAGGGATATTGCGAGCAAAATATTAGCCAAAAATCCCAAATATGACTTAGCTTTTTATTTTAAGTGTAATTTGAATGAAGCAAGTAAAAGAAGATGGTATGATCTAAAAAAATTAATTCCATTAAAAGAGATTAAAAAATCTTTGAGAGCTCGTACTTTGATGGATAAAAAAAGAAAAAATAGCCCATTAGTCAAAGTAAATGATGCAATTTTAATAAGAACAGACAAATTAGATAAAAACCAAGTTCTTTCTAAGATGTCTAAGCATATAGAGAAACTTATTTAAATCTCTCTATTTTACTCTTTAATTGGTTCCTCAATAGGTTCTGTTGTAGGGTTAAGCTCAATTCCAGCTGGTGTAATTGTTTGAGGCATAGCAACAAATTGAGAATCTGGATTGTCAACAGTTTCTCTGACTTTCATTCTATAAATTCCAAAAACACCTATTAAAGAATGAAAGAAAAATAAAAAAATAAAAAATCCATTAGAACCGACAAGATCCATAAATATTGAGCATAAAAAAGGACCAGCCATTGCACCTAAACCAAAGGTGAATTGAAGGCCTGCCCCTGCAGCAACAAATTTATCTTTTGTGATATAATCATTGGTATGTGCAAGAATTAATGAAAACATGGGTAAACTACAAAAAGAAAACAAAATAAAAAATATATAAAACCATGTTTTACTAGTTGCTAATCCATCAGGTAAATACATTTGCCCTGATACAAATATTGTTATTAAAGCAAAAATTGCAGCTCCGAAAGTAGACGAGACTATTACCTTTCTTCTATCATAAACATCAGATATTTTTCCTATAGGAAATTGGGCAATTGCGCCAGAGATTGCTAGTAAAAAAGTTACAATTGAAATTTCAAAAATAGTAAAATTCATTGATGTTGCATAAACTGCTAGTAAAGTGAATAAAGCTGACTGTATCGTCCCATAAAAAAAAGAACTAACTATTCCAAATGGGGACACCTTATAAAGCTCATTAAAAGTCATAACATTAATTTTTTTGAAAGTTGGTGGTTTTTTTTTAGTAAGTAAAATAGGTATTAATGCTGCTGAAGTGATTACAGAAACTAATATAAAAGGTTGGAAATTTTTTGGAGTACTGAAATTTAGCAAGAACATTCCAATACCAATTGAACCATAAAGTATGACCATATAAATTGATAAAACACTTCCTCTATTTTTATTACTGGATCTATCATTAAGCCAACTTTCGGCTACTGTGTACATACAAACCATACTGACTCCAGTTAAGACCCTTAAAAGAAACCATATAAATGGATGAATTAAAATTGAGTGAATTAAAATTATTAATGATGCTAAAGATGCAAATGCTGCAAAAACTCTAACATGACCAACTTTTGAAATAACATTAGGAATTGTTGCTGCACCTATAAAATATCCAATAAAATAACCTGACATAAAAAAACCGGTTGCTGTCAAACTAAATTCTTCCTGAACCGCTCTTACTCCGAGTAATGATCCTTGAAAACCATAGGCCATCATTATGAAGCTCATACCTAAGAATAATGCCCAAGAATTCTTTAAAACTTTATACATAAGAACGCGCTAATTATCCGCCGTTTACAAGTAAATCAAGTCTTAATTGTGACGGTAATTAAGAATTCCTTAATTTCAAAAATGAGTGAATAGCAATGGTTGCTACTATTATAGCCCCTCCAAGTATTGTCTCAACGCTTGGCTGTTCTTTTATAATTAACCAAACCCAAATTGGACCTATAATCGTCTCTAGTAAGAAGAAAAGATTTACCTCGGCTGCTGGTATAAATCTTGGTGCAATTGTCACTAAAACAAATGGTATGGCAACACATAAAATACACATTAAGGGGACAATAATTAAGTCATTTTCTGTAAGTGCAAAACTCTCTATAAAAAATAAAGCGAAAGTGGCCACAAAAAGTTTTCCAACCACTGCTGCTGGAACTAAATTTTTGAATTTAGCAGATCTAATTGTGATAGCACCAACAGCAAGACCAATCGCAGTAATGAAGCCTAAAATATCACCATAAAAATTACCAAGTTTAAGAGAGTCAAAGAAAATATATAAAATAGCAGCAAACGTAACAATTACTGATATCCAAGTTTTTTTATCAGAAGTTTCTTTTAGAAAAATTGCACTAAGTATTGCGGATAGCATTGGTGCAGTTGCTATCATTACTAGGGTATTTGCTACATTAGTATTTTGTATTGAAACTACAAAGGTAATATTTGTGATACTGAAAGTAGCTATATAAATTATACCATGGTAACCACTACTCAGAAGTATTTTAAAAAAATTTAATTTGTAAATTATTAACATTACAAAAAAAACAGTTAAAAAAGGTATTATTCCTCTATAAAAAACAAGGCCCCAGGTATCTATATTTGAAATTCTGATAAACAAAGAGTCCGGTGTGATAAACATTACAGCTATAAACGCAAGTAATGATCCTTTTTGTTGATCTGTTAGATCTCTCACGCTTTTAAATCTTTCCAAAAAGTTTTGGCAAGATTAATTTTTGAAATATCGAATAAAGTTTTTAATCCCGTAGGGGATGTAACATTAATATCTCCATTAAGTTTTTGATCAATAAAATCAATTCCTGCAAAATAAATTTTTTCTTTTTTTAAATCTTTTGCAATTTTTTTGGATATTCTTTTTTCAGAGGCTGTTAACTGAGTATTTTTTGCTATAGCACCTTTGCTCATGTTACTTAGATACGAACCTTTTTTTGGGACTCTTGAAATTACCCCACATACCTTACCATTTATTAAAAAAACTCTTTTATCTCCTTTACTTATTTTTGGTAAATATTTTTGACACATTATAAAACTGTGTTTTCTAATAAATTTGTTAATAAAGTTTAATTTAAATGCACTATGTAAGTGAATATCATTACCACTAAAACTGTGAATTGGTTTTAAAATTACATACTTATTCTTTTTAAAAAAGTTTTTAATTTCGTGAACATTTTGACTAAAAATTGTGCTTGGCATAAATTTTTGATATTTAACAGAATAAAGTTTTTCAGAAACATTTCTTATGGATGTGGGATCATTGATAATTTTTACTTTTTTCTTAATCTTTTCAAGTATAAAAGTTGTAGAGATATACTCCAGATTAAAAGGAGGATCTTGTCTAATTAAAATATACCTACATTTTGTGAGATCTAATTTTTGTTTTTTTAAGATTTTATAAAATTTTTTATTGCTATAATTAAACTTAATAAAGAAACCTTTTGCGATAACTTTTGAATTTATAATTGATAGATCTTTAGGATCGTAAAAAAAAATTCGGTACTTCTTCTTTTGTACTTCATTTGCTAAAAATACACTCGTATCTGTTTTTGGATTAAGTTTAGAGGGGTGGTTTCCTTGTATAGCAACAATTTTATTTATCATATAAAACACTTAAATCTTCGTTTTTAGAAAATTTACTAATCATATGATCTGCATTTGTAGTTTTATTATCAACCACTTTTTGTAAGTGATTTAAAAATAAAGTTTCATTTTTAGCACTTTTATTAAGTATATCCCTACTATCCAATCCTTCTCTTGCGGTTTTTAATAAAATTGATGACCAGTAAAGAAGATCTTTACCCATTAACTGTGTATTAAAACCTTTTTTAGGAGCATCTAAGTAAGCATTAATAATTTTATCTTTATCCCATGAAGAGATTATGTCATAAACATTATCTAAATTTCCGTATAACATTCCGATAAAAAATGCAGGTCCTGCACAAAGACAATCCCAACCGCAAGTATCCATAGATCTTAATTCAATGTATTTTTTTAATCTATTTTCAGTAAATATAGTGCTTAAATGTATAGAAAGATCACTTTCATTTGGAAGTCGATTAGAAATTTCACTTATTTTACCTTCCATAAAGTCTTTGAAAATATATTTCTTACCAGAGATATAATTTTGTTTTTCATGAAGAAATAAAATTGGAAAATTTATCACAAAATCAGCGTATTTTTCAAAATTTAAGTTTTCAAAAAATAATTTTGGGAGTCCTCCACGTGAAGTATTTTGCCATACTTTTGATCTATAAGATAAATAATTACTCTTTTTTTTTTCAACTATTGAAGAATTAGCAAACAAAGCAATTGAGATTGGAACAATTGAATTTACGATCTTAAATTTCTTAAAAAAGTCTTCCTCAGACGAATAATCAATATTTAATTGAGTGCCACAAGTTCTATACATCATATCTAAACTTAATTTACCACCTAATGGCATGTCCTTAGTCATTAGTTTATATCTTTCTTTAGGATTATTGGGAATTTCATCAAGTTTTGATATTGGGTCAAAACCGGTGCTTACAATATTTATGCCAAGCTTTTTTGTAACTTGTCTTAGTTCAAAAAGATAATCATGGGACTCTGCACATGCTTCGTGAATATTATTAAGTTTTTCGCCAGATAATTCAATTTGATTTCCTGGTTCAAGAGTAATATTTTTACCTTCTTTAGTCAAACCAACAATATTTTCTTTCTCTTTATTTGGACTCCAGCCAAATTCATTTAAAGCAGAAAACATTTCCCTCACTTTTGGATAGTCAATTCTTCTATTATTTTTGCTGTTAAATAAAAACTTCTCATGCTCAATTCCAATTTTAAAATCTTTTTCATCTTTAATTCCAGATTTGAAGTATTCAATTATATTTTCTTTAGAAATAATCATATTAAAGATATCAGCTTTCAAAATTTTATATTGAAGAGTATGGTTTTCTTGAAAAAATTTTTTTTACAAAAGGTTCAAAAAAATTTAAGGGTAGCGATTTATAATTTGGATCAAATGAATTTTGATCATATTTTTCACAAAAATCCACTGTATCTTGGTAATATTTATGACTTTTGTATTCATCTCTTTTATTTTTGTTACCTCCCAAATGATGAGCATAGTAGTACAACTGAAACTCACCATGTTTTTCTATAATCCAATGTGTTTTATCGGACACATAAGGTTTAAGAATTGCAGCAGCATATTCTGAGTGGTTCATCGGAGCAAGCTCATCCCCGATATCGTGTAATAAAGCGGCAACTATCATTTCATCACTCTCACCATTTCTATAAGCTCTTGTTGCACTTTGAAGTGAATGTTCTAGTCTGGTAATTTGATAACCCTCCAAAGTTTCTGTAAGTCCAGACATAAATTTTAATATTCTATCTGCTGTTTTACTGGCGAAATTTTTTTCACGTTTATCAAGAAAAAGATAATCTTCTTTTGATCCATTTTTCATTTCAGTAAAACTTACTTTTTTCATAAATTAATTGTTAGAGGCAGTGCTTAATAAAGAGAGTTGTGTTATTTTACTATCTCCTAATTCATCTATAGGTTTTACAGGATAATCTCCCGTAAAATAATGATCTGTCAATTGTGGATAATCGTTATCTCTTTTATCAAATCCAATTGCTCTATACATACCTTCGATGGATAAAAATTTCAAAGATTTAGCTCCAATATATTGGCAGATTTCATCATTATTCTTATTTGCAGCTAACAGCTCTTTTTTAGTTGGAGTATCAACCCCATAAAAATCTGGGTATCTAATTTCAGGACATGCAATTCTTACATGAACTTCTTTTGCACCTGCATCATAAAGCATTTTTACAATTTTATGTGATGTAGTTCCTCTAACTAAAGAGTCATCGAGCAAAACAATTTTTTTATTTTTTATTGTTGTTTGATTAGCGTTAAGTTTTAGCTTTACACCTAGGCTTCTTATTTTTTGACTAGGCTCAATAAAAGTTCTTCCAACATAATGATTTCTAATTAATCCGTGCTCATAATTTATATTAAGATGTTGTGCAAAGCCTAAAGCTGCAGCATTTCCAGAATCAGGAACTGGAACTATGATATCTGCATCGACATTATTTTCCATAGCCAATTCTTTTCCTAAATTTTTTCGGTGTTCGTAGGCAGTTTTACCATTCAAAATACTATCTGGTCTTGCAAAATAAATATATTCAAAGACACACGGTCTGACTTTTTTAGCGGGAAAAGGTTTGATACTATCTAATTTCTCATTTTCAATTAAAACTATTTCTCCATTTTCAACTTCCCGAATAAATTTGGCTCCAATAATATCTAGAGCACAAGTTTCGGACGCAAGAACATAACTATTTTTTAATTTACCTATTACCAATGGCCTTATTCCATGTGGATCTCTTACTCCTACCAATGAATTTTGAGTTAACATAACCAAAGCATAACCACCTTGAATTTGAAAAATTGCGTCAATTATTTTGTCGATTGTTTTCGATCTTTTTGATTTTGCGATTAGCTGAACTATTGTTTCAGTATCAGAGGTAGTGTAAAAAATTGCTCCATCTTCTACAAGTTTGTTTCTTAAATAAATTGAATTAGTTAAGTTTCCATTATGAGCGACACCTATTCCACCAGCATTAGTATCTGCAAAAAAAGGTTGAATATTTCTCAATGTATTATTTCCAGTGGTACTGTATCGATTATGTCCAATAGCAAAGTTGCCTTTAAGATAATTAAGCACTTTTTCTTTATTGAAATTGTCTCCAACTAATCCAAATCTTTTCTCAGAATAATATTTTTTTCCATCAAACGTTACTATTCCACAACCTTCTTGTCCTCGATGTTGTAACGAGTGTAATCCTAGTGCAGTTAGAGCAGATGCATCTTTAATATTACTGATCCCAAATATACCACATTCCTCTTTTAACTTTGGATTATAGATCTTCAATTTTCTCTCTTGATTCTTGATATGTTTTTTCATTTGGAAAAACTTTTAATAAGTAATTACTACCTTTTTCAAGATATGGAAAGGTGTATGATTTATCTAAATTTACCGGCCATTTGTCATAATTATATACGATATGTACACCTGAAAATATACATATGGAGATGATATAGGCTCGAATAAATCCAAAAAAGAATCCAAATACAGTGTCTAAACTTCCAATACCGGTGTATTTGATTGCACTACTTATTCCCTTATTAATCAACAATATTAAAAAAATTACTATAACAAAAATTGTTATTCCAAGTCCTATATCAAGTACATATTCATTATCTATTATATTTTTGACGTATGGTTTTAATCTAGGAAAAATTATTAAAGTTATTATGTATCCCAACAGCCATTTTGACATTGAAAGGATACTTAAGACAAATCCTTTACTGTAACATTTGATTAATGAGAGGATAGTTATCAATGTATAGATTAAATCAATTACTGAAATCGAATTATAAATTTCTCCAAAAAATTCTATAGTTATTTCAAACATAGAGTTTTATTTTTCAAATGGCTTAAAAACTAATATTAAAGATGGAAGTAAAGTTAAAACAGAAATCATCGCCAATAACATCGCCAATCCTGTGAAAATTCCAAAATAGATTGTCGGTATAAATTTAGATAAAACCAATATAGAAAAACCAAAGATTATTGTTATAGAGGTATTTAAAATTGCGACTCCAACAGTTGAGTGGCAAGTTTTTAAGGTTTTTTTATAATCATTAATTTTATTGAACTCTTCTTTAAATCTATAGATATAATGTATACTATTATCAACAGCTATACCTATTGTAATTGCAGCAATTGTGATAGTCATCATATCCAAAGGTATCTCAAGCATCCCGATTATTCCTAGAATAAAAAATGCTGCGATAAAGTTTGGGATAACTCCAATTAAAGATAATTTAATATTCTTAAATAAGATAACAAACATTCCAAAAATACCAACCATAACAAGACCCAAAGTAAGAATTTGAGATTTAAATAAGCTTTGTAATAGATTATTAAACAAGATCATTACTCCAGCTAATTTATATTTATCTTCACTTAATCCAAATTCATTTTTAAGGTCGTAATTTATTTTTTTGATTAACTCATTTCTTTTAAGATCTTTTTGAGAATCTATTATTCTTAAACTTATTCGAGCCTCATTATCCTCTATGGAAATATAGGGATCTATAATCTCGGTTTTTATATTTTCAGGAATTTTAGTGTATAGAACACCCATTTCAAGAGTTCCAAGAGGTTTGTTATTATTTAGCTGAGTTGCAACATCAACTATTGATGAAAATGACAAGACTTTTCCTATTTCAGGAAGACCATCAAGATAATTATGTATGTTTGAAATTGTTTCAATTTTATCTTTTGTAAACCAATATTTCTCATCATTTTTGTCTTCATCTCCCCAATCCTCAAATTCGTCATCGCCTTCTAGCTTTTCCTCTTTTTTTTCGGGGAATTTTAAAATTACTTCTAGTGGTGTTGTTCCACCTAATTTTTCATCAATTAATTTCATGCCTTTGTAAATTTCCGTTTTTTTACTAAAATAATTAATAAAACTATTTTCAACTTCAAGTTTGCTTATACCAATTATACTTAAAACAATTACTATCCCAGTAATAATAAAAATTTGATTTTTAAAATTTATGGAAATTTGTGCTAAATTAGAAGTTATTTTTGAATCAAAATCATCTTTTATCAAAGTATTATTATTTTTTACAAAACTTAATAAACTAGGTAGTAAGGTAAAAGTAATTATAAAAGATGTTAATAATCCAAAAGTCATCATCAGACCAAAATCTATGACTGGTTTAATTTCACTAAAGACCAAAGATAAAAAAGCAATAATAGTAGTTAAGGCAGTATAAAGAATTGGCCAAAACATTTTATTTGTAGTCAAAGAGATTATTTCATAATTATTTTTATTAGGATAAAATTTTCTTAATTGAATAAATCTAGTACTCATATGAATATTCATTGCCATAGTTAAAATTAACATCAAAGCAATAAAATTTGAGGAAATTACAGTAACTTTCCAACCAATGAGACCAAGAAGACCCATCATAATTATAACTGAAAAAAAACAACTACTTATTGGAACCACAACCCAAATCAAATTTCTAAAGACAAACCATAAAGTTGCAATAATAAATGCAAGCACACCCAAACCAAAAACAATAATATCACTTTTAATAAAAGTCATCATGTCATCAGCAATCATTGGTATCCCGCCTAAATAGATCTTTCCTATGTCGTCGTAACTTTTGATTATCTCTCTAATTTCTAAGATATTACTATGATTCTTTTTTTTAATCTGATCATTAAATAACTGAATCTCCTTATCAGATTTATTTTCAATATCTTTTAATTTTTCGTTTTCTTTAATATTGACAATTATTCCACTCGTCTTACCATCTTCACTAATAACAAAGTTTCTAAAGACTGGACTTGCTAAAATCTCACTAAAACCTCTCTCTCTATCAACACCTTCATCTTTTAGTGTTTTGAAATTTTTAAGTCTTTCCTGAAGAGGCGCATCAGAATTGTCTAATAAAGGTATATCTAAAAGAGTAACAACACTATGTACCCAATTTAGGCTTTGAAGTTTATACTTTAAACTGAGCAGATTGTTAATTGCACTATCAGTAACCATGCCATCATTTGGGGTATGAGTTAAGACCAGAAACTCTTTTGAACCATATCTGTTTGTTATTTCTTTTAAGTACTCTAGATCAGGATCACCCTCAATTAATAGTGTTTCAGATGAAGCATCAAGCCTAAAATCTTTTGAAAAATATCCAAAACTAATTAAAGTAATTAATAAAATTACTAAAATAGATCTTGGATTTTTTAAGATTGTATTTTGGTATAAATGATCAATCATTTAACCTCATTTATATTGTAAATTAATTATTTTGAGTATCCTTAAATTTTGTAAATCTTTCTTCAAACTCAAGG
>JACWEH010000007.1 GCA_014653585.1 Pelagibacterales bacterium SAG-MED38
AAATTAAATTTAGAAACTGCTTCTGAGTATTTATTGATGGCTACATGGTTGGCTTATTTAAAATCAAAACTCCTTTTACCAGGAACACCTGAGGAAGAATTTAAAGTTCATGAAGTTGCTGAAAAATTAAAATTACAATTAAAAAAATTAGAATTAATTAGATTACTATCTGAACAAATGCTTAAAAGAAAAAGATTAGGAAGAGAGATCAGAACCAGGGGAATGAGAGCCGGTATTAAATCAATTTATAATAGTGAATACAAATTAAATTTGTTTGATTTATTAAAAACATATTCGTCAATTATTATGACAAAAGATTTTCAAAGGATTAATATTCCTAAACTACCCGTGTTTACAGCGGAGGAGGGTATTAAAACTATTAGAGATTTTTTTGGTAAATTAGGTGATTGGAAAAAACTAGATGATTTAATACCTACTAGTTTTAAAAAAGTTCGTAAATATCAAAAAACAGGTAAGGCTGGTATTTTTGCTGGCTCACTTGAGTTGGTAAAAGAGGGTAATTTAAACATAAAGCAGGAAAATCTTTTTGATGAAATTTATATAAAAGAGAAATGATAAATAAAAAAAATATAAAAAAGAAAAATAATATTTTAAATTTTCCAAATAAATTGTCGTCTATTGAAAAAGAAATTGAGGCTATAATTTTTGCCGCCGCTGAGCCTTTGGATATTGAAACTATTGAAAATAAAATTTCTAAAAAAACTGATGTCGAAAAAATTTTACTTAAATTGAAAGATGAATATTTAGATCGGGGAATTAATCTAGTTTGTATTTCTAAAAAGTGGTCTTTTAGAACTTCACCAAATTTATCTAATATAATGAAACAAGAAAAAACTGTTGAAAAAAAATTATCAAGAGCTGCAGTGGAAACCCTTTCAATAATTGTTTATCATCAGCCTGTCACAAGAGCAGAGATAGAGGAAATAAGAGGTGTTGCTTTTGGAACAAACACTCTGGAAATATTAATGGAATTAAACTGGGTCAAACCTGGTGGTCGAAAAGACGTCCCAGGAAAACCAATTCAGTATGTAACTACTGATGACTTTTTAAGCCACTTTAATCTTCAAAGATTATCCGATTTACCAACTGTGGATGAATTAGGTGCTGCAGGACTGATTGATAGTACTAACATCGATAATGCAATTTTTGGAACTGGTAAGTTTTATAAAGAAAAACAAGATGATAAAAAAGAGGACATTTATTCAAATATTGATGAAATGTTAAGTGGCACTTTAGAGACTGACAAGAAAGAATAAAATATTACATTCTGGTATTAAAAAGTCACTTTCAAATTGATTATAAAAGGGATATAAGTTTTTCATGAGTATAGGAATATGGCAAATAGCAATTGTTGTAATACTTGTAGTTTTGCTTTTTGGAAGAGGCAAGATATCAAGTTTAATGGGCGACGTTGCTAAAGGAATTAAAAGTTTTAAAAAGGGAATGGCATCAGATGCAACTGATGACAATGAACCTAAGAATATTTCCGAAGATAATCAAGATACTAACAAAAAAGATTAAATCACATGCCTACTATTGGTTGGTTTGAGATTTTAATAGTTGTTGCAATTGCAATTATTGTTTTAGGTCCAAAAGATTTTCCAATCATGCTAAAAAAAGTTGGATCGTGGATTGGTACAGCCAAGAAATACATAAATTCTGTTCAAAACGAAGTAACAAACATTGACATTGAAGAAAGTAAAATGGAGAAAAAAGAAAATAATAAAGATGAAACATGATGAAAATGAAGGTGGCTTCATAAGTCATTTAGCAGAGCTAAGAAAAAGACTGATACACAGTTTTATTTTTCTTATAATTTTTTTTATAGGATGTTATTTTTTTGCAGAACATTTGTATGGTTTTTTAGTAGATCCTTTTGCTCAAGCAGTTAAAAATGATGGCACTGAGCGAAGATTAATTTTTACAGCACTTCAGGAAACATTTTTGACTTATCTAAAAATTTCTTTTTTTACAGCGTTTTTTGTTACTTGTCCTTTTATATTGATACAAATATGGAAATTTATTGCCCCAGGTCTTTATAAACATGAAAAGGTTGCAATTTTACCTTATCTTGTTTTAACACCAGTTTTATTCTTCTTAGGAGGAATGTTAGTTTATTATCTAATAATGCCTTTAGCTATAAAGTTTTTCTTATCGTTTGAGAGCACTGGTATTTCAACAAATTTACCTATTCAATTAGAGGCAAAAGTAAATGAATATCTTTCTTTAGTAATGAAACTTATTTTTGCATTTGGTATAAGTTTTCAACTACCTGTTGTTTTAAGCTTATTAGCTCGGATAGGATTAGTTGATTCTGATTTTTTAAAAAAAAGAAGGAAATATGTAGTGGTTATAATTTTTGCTGCAGCCGCATTACTTACTCCGCCTGATCCCATAACACAAATTGGTTTAGCTATACCTTTATTAATTTTATATGAATTATCAATATTTTCTGTAAAATTTATAGAGAATAAGAAATTTAAAGACTCAAATGCATAATCTTAAAGAAATTAGAAAAAATTTTGATAGTTTTAAAAAAGCACTTGAGAGTAGATCTGTTGAAATTAATTTTAATGAACTTAAAGATTTAGATAAACAAAATAGAGATTTTATACAAAAAAAAGAAACTTTAGAAAATGAAAAAAAAGAAATATCTAAATCCAAAGATAAATCTTTATTTGAGAGATCAAAAAAAATTTCAGTTGAGATTGAAAAAATTTCTAAAGATCAAAAGACAGTAAAAGATAAGTTGAATAAAATATTATCATTCATACCAAATATTCCCCATAAAGACGTTCCTAGTGGAAAAGACGAAAATGATAATAAAGAAATAATGAAATCAGGCCAAATAGCAAAATTTGATTTTGATCCTTTGCCCCATTACGAATTAGGTGAAAAACTCGGAATGCTTGATTTTGATCTTGCAACAAAAACTACAGGATCACGTTTTGTTTTTGTTAAGAGTAAACTTGCATTGCTAGAAAGAGCCATCTCAAACTTTATGCTAGATACACATGTTTCAAAAAATGGATACGAGGAAATTTCTCCACCTCTATTGGCATCAGAAAGCACTATGTTTGGTACAGGTCAGCTACCTAAATTTGAAAATGATCAATTTGAAGTAAAACTTGATAGTGAAACCGATAGAAAATTTTTAATACCTACAGCAGAGGTAATTTTAACTAATATTGTAAAAGATAGAATTATAAATCAAAAAGATCTTCCGATGCGATTTGTTGCATCTACTCCTTGTTTTAGAAAAGAGGCAGGTAGCTATGGTAAAGATACAAAAGGCATGATTAGACAACATCAGTTTTATAAAGTTGAAATGGTAAGTATAGTAGAGCAGGATAAGTGTTTGGACGAATTAGAGAGAATGACAAAATGTGCAACTTCTATTTTAGATCTTTTAGAATTACCATATAGAAAAATAATTTTATGTAGTGGGGACATGGGTTTTAGTGCTGAAAAGACTTATGATATTGAAGTTTGGTTACCTTCTGAAAATAGATATAGAGAAATCTCTTCTTGTTCATCATGTTCAACATTTCAAGCGGTAAGAATGAAAGCAAGATATAAAAGTAAAGAAAAGGAAACACTTTTTGCTGGTACTTTAAATGGTAGTGGTTTAGCTATAGGAAGGACTCTCATAGCTATTTTAGAAAATTATCAACAAAAAGATGGTTCGATTATAATCCCAAAAGTTTTAAGACCTTATATGGACAATTTAGAAAAAATTTCGGTCAAATAAAGTTGTTTTAATCTTTTAGATGGTATAAATAATCAGTTTTAATCAAGGAGTTTTATGGATAGTGCAGGAATAGGTCAATTTATACCTTTAATATTGATTTTTGTTATTTTTTATTTTTTCCTAATAAGACCTCAACAAAAAAAGGTTAAAGAACACAAAGCCATGGTTGAAGGTTTAAAAAAAGGTGACAAAATTGTAACCTCTGGTGGTATCACAGGAACAATTTCTAGAGTAATCGATAATGATAAAATTGAGGTTGAAATTGCTGATAATGTTACAGTTGAGGTGATTAGAGGTACAGGGGTTCAAAGTTTAATGAATTCACAAGAAGTAAAAAAATAATTTTTATTAATATATAGTGTTATATTTTTCAAAATTAAGAATTATTTTTATTACAATAATAACTTTATTTTTTGTTTTAATCGCCTCTTCAAATTTTTTTAAAATTGAGAATGGATTTTTAAATAAGAAAATAAACCTTGGTTTAGATTTACAAGGTGGATCTTACCTTTTACTAGAAATTGATAATAAACCGGTTATAGAACAAAAACTTCAGAATTTAACAGTAACAATAAGAAATTATTTTAAAGATAAAAATATCAAAGTAACTAATTTTAAACTAATAGATCAAAATCTTTTTTTTACTTCAGATGAAAATTTTAGAAATATTATCTTAGAAGAATTTCAATCTGAAGATGGTATAATTAATCCTTATTATCAAAGATTTAAATCTCACCAATTAGATATATTAGAGGAAGATAATTTTTTTAAGGTTTCTTATTCTAAACAAGGAATAGTTAATTTGAAAACATCATCACAAGATCAAGCTTTAGAGATAGTTAGAAGAAGAATTGATGAAATTGGAACTAATGAGCCCAATATTCTTAAAAGAGGTAATGATAGGATCCTGGTAGAATTACCTGGTTTAGATGATCCTATGCGAATAAAGTCTTTATTAGGAAAAACGGCAAATTTAACATTTAGATTTGTTACAAATAAAAATGAAGATTCTTTTGGCTCGGAAAAAATAGCATTTGAGGACGGATCAGAAGAAGTAATTGTAAGTAAAAGAATTATCTTAAGTGGTGACAATCTTTTAGATGCTCAACCAAGAATGAATAGTGAAAATAACGAGACTGTTGTAACTTTTTCTCTTGATAGAGTAGGTGCAAAGAGATTTGGTAAGGCGACATCTACTGGAATAGGAAAAAGATTAGCAATAATTTTAGATGGCAAAATTATTAGTGCACCAGTTATTAGAGATACCATTGCTACTGGCTCAGGTCAAATAAGTGGAGGGTTTACTTTTCAATCAGCGACCGATCTTGCTTTACTTTTAAGATCTGGTGCTCTTCCTGCTCCATTAAATATTATTGAAGAAAGAACCGTTGGTCCAGATTTAGGACAAGATTCAATAAATGCAGGAATGATTGCACTTATTATTGGTTTTATCTTAGTTATTCTTTTTATTTTTTTTAAATACAAGATATTTGGTATAATAACGAATATTACATTAATCTTAAATTTAATAATTTTAATTGGTATATTAACCTTATTTGAGTCAACATTAACTTTACCTGGAATAGCTGGAATAATTTTGACTGTCGGAATGGCAGTAGATGCAAATGTATTAATTTTTGAGAGAATTAAAGAAGAATTAAAAGATGAAAAGAATAATCTAATTGCTTTTGATAGCGGGTATACTAAGTCAAAAACTGCAATTTTAGATGCCAATATAACAACTTTATTAGCAGCGATTATATTATTTTTCATGGGCTCAGGTCCTATAAAAGGATTTTCGTTAACTTTAGGAATTGGAATTTTCACGACACTTTTCTCAGTGTATTTTATAGCAAGATTATTGACTGTTTTATATGTATCAAAAAATAAAGACAAGCCTGGATTAATTTAAATGATAGCTTTTAATAAATATTATAATCAGTTTAATATTCTTTCACTGTCTCTAGTAATTATATCCCTATTATTACTATTGTTTAAAGGTCTAAATTTTGGAATTGATTTCAAAGGGGGAACACTCATAGAATTAAGATCAACTGACACAAAAATAAATGTTTCCTCATTAAGAGATAATTTGAGTCAGATGGATCTAGGTGACATCTCAGTTAAAAACTTTGGAAATGAAAATGATTTTTTAATAAAATTTGAAAACAATAAGAATAAAAATATTTTAGAAGAAATAAAAATTAATTTAGATAAGTCTTTTGGTAATAATTTTAATTTTAGAAGAGTTGAAAATGTTGGCCCAAAAGTAAGCGCTGAATTGTTAAGATCTGGCGTTATAGCTATATCTGTAGCCTTAGGTTTGATGCTAATTTACATATGGATAAGGTTTGAATGGCAATTTAGCTTAGGAGCAATAATGGCTTTATTTCACGATGTAATTGTAACTTTAGGACTCTTTTCTCTATTGGGTCTTGAAATTAATTTATCTATCATTGCAGCAGTATTAACTATAGTTGGATACTCAATGAACGATACTGTTGTTATTTTTGATAGAGTTAGGGAAAACTTGAGAAAATATTCAGATATCAAGATTTTTGAACTTACCAATATTTCAATTAATGAAACTTTATCTAGAACTTTAATAACATCGATCACAACTCTATTAGCATTACTCTCAATATTTTTTTTTGGTGGTGAAGTTTTAAAAGGGTTTTCTTTAGCAATGATATTTGGAGTAATTTTTGGAACATATTCATCTATTTATATTGCTAACACAGTCTTGGTAAGACTTAATGTTTCACAAAAAACTGTACTCAGAGAAGATGATAAAAATTAATATAAATTTTGAGCTGATACCATTGTAAGCAGCATTGGTATAGATAACAAAGTATTTGTTCTTGAGAATAACATTGCTGTTTTAGCTGATTTCGCTTTTAGTTCTGGATCACATTCAACAATTCCTAAAGCTCTTTTTTGATTAGGCCATATAACAAACCAGACATTAAAAGCCATTATAATTCCTAGCCACATTCCAATACCAATAGCAGTATGTTTTGGAATGCCAGAGCCCAAACTAAGTGTCATAGCATCGTGAAGATAGCCATTTAACCATGCAAGAATAAGACCTGATATGATCGTAAAGGCTGCAGCCCATCTAAAATAAAAAAGTGCTGCTGGAGCAATCACTTTTCCAATAGCTGGTTTTTGTTCATCTGGAATTTTAGCCATATTTGGTATTTGAACAAAATTAAAATACCACAATAGACCAATCCACATTATTCCAACAAGAACATGTGTATATCTAGCAACCCAACTCCAAAAAATTTGGTCAAAAGCAAATCCATCGTTATGATAAAAGAATCCGATGAATAAGACTATTGCTAATATAACTGAAGTGTGAATTGTTTTAGATAAAGATGAAAGTATATTAACCATACAATTAAATTTTATACACTATAATTATAATTATTTAACCCTATAAATTGCCTTAATTCAACAAGGGTTTTAAAAATTTTCCTGTATAACTCTCCTCAATTTTACAAATCTCCTCTGGCTTTCCCTCTGCGATAATTTTTCCACCCTTTACGCCCCCTTCAGGGCCCATATCAACAATATAATCTGCCGTTTTAATTACATCTAAATTGTGTTCTATTACAACAACAGTATTTCCTAGAGCTACAAATGTATGGAGAATTTCAAGTAATTTTTTAATATCATGTTGATGTAAACCTGTAGTTGGTTCATCGAGTATGTACATTGTTCTTCCTGTAGATCTTTTAGAAAGTTCTTTTGCTAATTTAATACGTTGAGCTTCTCCGCCTGATAATGTTGTGGCTTGCTGGCCAATTTTGATATAACCCAAGCCAACTTTCTTAAGTGTAAGTAATTTTGTTTTGATATTAGATATATTTTCAAAATATTCACACCCCTCATCAACAGTCATATTCAAAACATCGGCAATACTTTTATCTTTAAACTTTATCTCTAGTGTCTCTCTATTGTATCTAGTACCTTTACACTCATCACATTGAATATAAACATCTGGCAGAAAATGCATCTCATAAGTAATGACTCCATCTCCCTCACAAGCCTCACATCTACCACCTTTTACATTAAATGAAAATCTTCCAGGCTTATAACCTCTAGATTTTGACTCAGGTAATCCAGTAAACCAATCTCTGATAGGTCCAAAGGCACCTGTATAAGTTGCTGGATTAGATCTTGGGGTTCTTCCTATGGGTGATTGATCGATATCGATAATCTTGTCAACCAACTCTGTTCCCTTAAAACCTTTAAAAGGCTTTGGAATTTTTCTAGATTTATTATTATTTAAAGTAAGATTAAGAGCATTATAGAGGGTTTGTAATACGAGGGTAGATTTTCCACTTCCAGATACTCCTGTGACACAAGTTAAACTTCCTAAAGGAATTTTAAGGTTTACATCGTCAAGATTATTTCCTGTTGCACCCGTAATTTCCAAAAATCTTCCATTTTTTGCCAATCTTCTTTTTGTAGGTACATTTATCTTGAATTTGTTCGATAAATATTTTCCAGTAACGCTATGTTGGTTCTGACTTATTTCTTTGATTGAACCTTGAGCTACAACTTCACCACCTTTATTACCAGCCTCTGGTCCAAGATCAATTATGTGATCTGCGTTCTCCATTGTTTCAGTATCATGTTCAACTACAATAACTGTATTTCCTAAATCTCTTAATCTTTTTAAAGCATTAATAAGTTTTACATTATCTTTTTGATGAAGACCTATTGATGGTTCATCTAAAACATATAAAACACCCGTTAAACCAGAACCGATTTGTGATGCTAATCTTATCCTTTGTGCTTCACCACCAGATAAAGTTCCAGATTCTCTAGACAAGGTTAAATAATCAAGACCAACGTTAAGTAAAAAATTTAATCTTTCATTAATTTCTTTTAAAATATGTTCAGCGATTTTTACTTGTCTTTTATCAAGTTTATTTTTTAGATTTTCAAACCATACTGCAGCATCTGAAATCGATTTTTCTGTAACCTCACTAATATGAAGACCATCTATCTTTACGCATAGAGCCTCATCTTTTAATCTATGACCATTACATCTTTCGCATTTTGTATCTGACTGATATTGAGCAATTTCCTCTCTTTTCCAATCACTATCTGTCTCGAGATATCTTCTTTCAAGGTTATTAATTACACCTTCAAAAGTTTTTTTATGTGAATATTTTTCATAACCGTCATCATATGTGAATTTTATTTCCTCATCATCAGATCCATAAAGAATAATATCTTTAATCTTTTTTGGTAATTTTGACCACTTTTCTTCTAGGGAAAATTCATAATGTTTAGCAAGAGAATTTAGTGTTTGAGCATAGTATAAAGTTGTTGCTTTTGCCCATGGTTCAATAGCACCATCTATTATACTTTTCTTTTCATTTGGTATAACCAAATTTGGATCAACGTTTAGTTTTATCCCAATACCTTCACACTCTTCACAAGCTCCAAATGGACTATTAAAAGAAAACAATCTTGGCTCAATTTCTTCTATAGTAAATCCACTTTCAGGGCACGCAAATTTTGTTGAAAAAATTAATTTTTCTATTTTTCTAAATTTCTTCGGTAAAGTTTCATCTTCATATTCAACAAATAAAAGACCATTAGCAAGTTGAACTGAAGTTTCTATAGCTTCAGGAAGTCGATTTCCTAAAGTTGAGTTTAAAATTATCCTATCAACAAGTATCGATATATCATGTTTAACTTTTTTATTAAGTTCTGGAACTTTTTCAATATCATACAAAACATCATCAACTTTAATCTTTCTAAAACCTCGTTTTTTATAATTTAAAATGTCTTTTCTATATTCACCTTTTCTTCCTCTAACTACAGGTGCATAAAGATAAATCGTTGATTTTTTTGGTAATTTCTTTATTTGATCAACTATTTGACTTACAGTTTGAGACTCTATTGGTTTTCCGGTAAATGGTGAATATGGAATACCAGCTCTAGCATACAATACTCTCATATAATCATAAATCTCAGTAACAGTTGCAACTGTAGATCTAGGATTTTTAGACGTATTCTTTTGTTCTATTGATATTGCCGGACTTAAACCCTCTATAAGGTCTACATTAGGTTTTTTCATTTTATCTAAAAATTGTCGTGCATAAGCTGATAAACTTTCAACATATCTTCTTTGACCTTCTGCATAGATTGTATCAAATGCTAATGAAGATTTTCCAGATCCAGATAGTCCAGTAATTACAATAAATTTATCTTTAGGAATTTCTAAAGATATATTTTTTAAATTGTGTTCTTTTGCACCCTTTATAACTATCTTTTTAATCATAATTTTTGTTGCTTTGACATAATAAAATTAATATTCAGAGTAAAATTGTGATATAAATTAAATAACTAATAAAATAAATAAATATTAAATTATTATGGCTGGAAGTTTAAATAAAGTACTTTTAATTGGTCGTTTAGGCGCAGATCCTGAAATTAAGCAAATGGTAAATGGTAAAAGCGTTGCGAGGCTTAGTCTTGCCACAAGTCAATCCTGGAAAGATAAAAATACAGGTGAAAAAAAAGAAAAAACTGAGTGGCACCGTGTAGTTGTATTTAATGAAGGTTTAGTAAATGTTGTTCAACAATATTTAAAAAAAGGTGCCCAAGTTTATGTTGAGGGTCAAATTACAACAAGAAAATGGAAAGATGAACAATCAGGACAAGACAAGTATTCAACCGAGGTAGTTATACAAGGATATAATTCTTCTTTAACTATGCTTGGAGGCGGAAATTCAGGTGGCGGTATAGCAAATGACAATTCACAAATATCAAATAATACTGAGGATTTATCTCAAGTACAAAATGATATGGATGATGATATTCCATTTTAATTATTATGGAAAAAAACGAAGTTTCAAAAGATAAAAATATAAAACTTATTTCAATGCATGATGAGATGAGTTCATCTTATCTATCATATGCGATGAGTGTTATCGTTAGTAGAGCTCTTCCAGATGTTAGAGATGGTTTAAAACCTGTTCATAGAAGAATATTATATGCAATGTATAAAGGGGGCTATGATTGGTCCAAACAATTTAGAAAATCTGCACGAATAGTTGGAGATGTAATTGGTAAATATCACCCACATGGTGATCAATCAGTTTATGACGCTCTTGTTCGAATGGTTCAGGATTTTTCAATGAGCTTACCCCTTGTTGATGGTCAGGGAAATTTTGGATCCATAGATGGTGACCCAGCAGCAGCTATGAGATACACAGAAACTAGATTGTCAAAAGTTTCACAATTTTTAATCGATGACATTGAAAAAAATACAATTGATTTTAAAAGCAATTATGATGAAACAGAAAAAGAACCATCTGTATTACCAGCACAGTTTCCAAATTTATTGGTAAATGGAGCAGGTGGTATAGCAGTTGGTATGGCCACAAGCATTCCACCTCATAATTTAGGAGAAATTATTGATGGTACATTAGCTTTAATTGATAATAATGATTTAAAGATTAAAGATTTAATGAAGCATATTCCTGGACCTGATTTTCCTACAGGTGGCATAATTATTGGTAAAGATATTATTAAACATGGTTACAACAAAGGTAGAGGTTCTTTTAAAATTAGAGGTGAAATATCAATCGAAACACTTAAAAATGGTAGAGATAGGTTAGTTATAAATTCTATTCCTTACCAAGTTAATAAATCTGTATTAAATGAGAGAATAGCACAATTAGTTAGGGAAAAAAAAATTGAGGGTATAAGAGACATAAGAGATGAGTCCAATAGAGAAGGTATAAGAGTTTCGATAGATTTAAGAACTGGTGTTGAACCTGAGACTGTTAAAAGACAATTATATAAAAATACTCAAATAGAAAGTTCATTTGGGTTTAATACACTTGCAATTGTACATGGCAAACCAAAGACTTGTAATCTTAAGGAATTTTTAGAGAATTTTTTAGAATTTAGAGAAGATGTTGTACTTAAGAAAACTAAATTTGAACTGAACAAAGCGGAAGATAGAGCACATATCTTAATTGGTCTATCTGTATCGGTTGAGAATTTAGATAAAGTTATAAAGATTATAAGAGGTTCAAAAACTCCTGATGATGCAAAAAGATCTTTGTTAAATACCAAATGGAAAATTAATAAATCAAAAAAAATGATTTCATTAATAGAAAGTAAAAATTCAAAGGGTCTATATAATCTATCAGATGTACAAGTTGAAGCCATATTAGAATTAAGATTACAAAAATTGACAGCTCTTGGTATTAATGAGATAGAAATAGAAATTAAAAAACTATCTGATTTAATTTCTTCATTAAATAAAATCATATCTTCAAAAAAAGAATTATTAAAAGTAATAGGCAACGAGCTTAAAGAAATAAAAGAAAAATATGCAATACCACGAAGAACAAAAATTATTGATGCAGTTTTGAATTATGATATTGAAGAAACAATACAAAAAGAAACTGTTCTTATAACTGTTACTTTACAAGGATATATAAAAAGAGGATCACTTAAAAGTGTTAAAATTCAAAAAAGGGGAGGTAAAGGTAAAACTGGTATAACTACTAGAAATGAAGACTCTGTAGTTCAAACTTTATCTGTTAACACTCATACCTCTGTGTTATTTTTTTCTACGGAAGGTCTTGTTTACAAAATCAAAGCATGGAAAATTCCCGAAGGTTCAGCATCTTCAAAGGGTAAATCTTTATTTAATATTCTACCGCTGAAAAATCATCAATCCATAAGTTCAATTATGCCATTTCCAGAGAAAGATGAAGATTCGAGTAAATATCAAATAGTTTTTGCAACATCTCAGGGGAAAGTAAGAAAAAATAGTTTAGAGGATTTTTCCTCAATTAATACTTCAGGAAAAATAGCAATGAAGCTAGATACCAATGATAAAATAATTGGAGTTAAGATTTGTAAAGATGATCAAGATATAATCCTAAGTACAAAATTTGGAAAATGCATTAGATTTGAGTCAAAAAAATTAAGAATATTTAAAGGTAGATCTTCCAAAGGTATAAAGGGAATAGAATTAACATCTAATGATGAAATAGTTTCTTTATCAATTATCGATAATAATAAGATAAAGAAAAATGGAAAAAATACAAAAGATGACAAATCTGAATTAGTTGCAAAACAAAAATTTATTTTATCAATTAGTGAAAATGGTTTTGGAAAAAAAACCTCACATTATGATTACAGAACTACAAATAGAGGCGGAAAAGGTATAATTGGAATAATTAATTCACCCAGAAATGGGAATATTGCATCATCATTTCCTGTATATGATGGAGATGAAATAATGATTTCAACCAATAGAGGTAGAGTAATAAGATTAGCTGTTAAAGAAATTAGAACTGCAGGCAGAAATACTCAAGGAGTAAGAATAATTAAGTTGTCTGGTGATGAAAAAGTTGTTTCAGCAATTAAAATTGATGATAATTTACTATAATGTCTAAGACAGCAATCTATCCTGGTACCTTTGATCCAATCACTTTTGGTCACATTGATGTAATAAAAAAATCCTTAAAGTTATTTGATAAGATAGTTGTTGCTGTATCTGATGGTGAAAATAAAAGTTATCTTTTTAACGCTGAGGAAAGATTGGAAATTGTAAAAAATGCTCTTTTTAAAGATTTAAAAATGAGTAAAAAGAAAATAATTTTAATTTCATTTAAATCATTAACAACTACTCTTTGTAAAAAATATAAATCTAATATCATATTGAGAGGTTTAAGAGCTGTGTCAGATTTTGAATATGAGTTTCAACTAGCTGGAATGAATAGAAAATTAAATACCAATATTGAAACATTATTTTTAATGTCAGATGTTGAAAACCAAATTATTTCTTCAAATTTTGTTAAAGAAATTATTAAACTCAATGGAGATATAAAAAAATTTACTACAAAAAGCACAATTAAAGCTTTGAAAGTTAAATATGAGTAGACTTGTAATTAAGATCATAATCATCTTCTTACTTACAGTAAATCAATCATTAACAGAGGAGAATATAATGGTATTAAAATTAAAAGATGGTGAAGTAAAGATAGAACTATTTTCTGATACAGCACCCAATCATGTAAAAAGAATAAAAGAACTAGCTGACACTGGTAAATATGACGGTGTTGTATTTCATAGAGTTATTGATGGTTTCATGGCACAAACTGGTGATGTTAAGTTTGGTAATTCAGGTTCAGATGATTTCGATTTGAAGAGAGCAGGAATGGGTGGATCAGATTTACCTGATCTTAAAGAAGAATTTAGTAACCTTCCACACGATCGAGGCACATTGTCTATGGCTAGGTCATCAGATCCTAACAGTGCTAACAGTCAATTTTTTATATGTTTCAAACCAGCTCCGTTTCTTGATAAACAATACACTGTATTCGGAAAAGTTATCGAAGGAATGGAATTTGTTGATAAGATAAAAAAAGGTGACGAAAATAATAATGGGGCAGTAACAGATCCAGATAAAATTATTAGTTTCAAATCTTTATAATAGTTTGATTTCAATTGAAAAAATTTGAATTTAAAGTTTTAAAAAAAAATAAATTTGCAAGACTTGGTTTAATTAAAACCCATAGAGGTAAAATTGAAACCCCTGTTTTTATGCCTGTAGGAACCCAAGCCACCGTAAAAGCTTGTACAATCGATGATATAAAAAAAACTGGCTCTCAAATTATTTTATCTAATACTTATCATTTAATGATACGACCAGGTGTAAAAAGAATTGAAGATGCAGGCGGACTACATAAATTTATGAATTGTGATTTACCAATTCTTACAGACTCGGGTGGTTTTCAGGTTATGTCATTATCAAAACTTAACAAAATAGATAGAGAAAAAGGGGCAATATTTAATTCCCATATTGATGGAAAAAAGTTTTATCTTAGTCCAGAGGAAAGTATAAAAATTCAGTTAGGACTAAATTCAGATATTGTAATGGTGATGGATGAGTGTCCAAAAAAAACTGATAATTATCAAATTATCGATAACTCGATGAATTTATCTTTGTATTGGGCTGAAAGATCTAAGAAAGCGTTTGGACATAATCCCCACAAAGCTTTATTTGGCATTGTGCAAGGTGGTTTATTCAGAGATTTGAGACAAAAATCTTTAAAAGGACTTTTAGAGATCGGATTTGATGGTTATGCACTAGGTGGTTTAGCTGTAGGAGAAACTCAAAAAGAAATGTTTACAGTTTTAGATGATATTGAAGAATATTTACCAGATAATAAACCTCACTATTTAATGGGTGTAGGTACTCCAAATGATATTTTAGGAGCTGTTAAAAGAGGTGTTGATATGTTTGATTGTGTTCTTCCAACAAGATCAGGTCGAACTGGACTCGCTTTCACGTGGCAGGGAAGGGTGAATGTTAAAAATAACAAGTACCAAAGTGATAATACTCCTCTAGATCCAGAGTGTAAAAATTTAAATTTGTGTAAATATTCGAAAAATTATCTCAATCATTTATTCAATACTAATGAAATTCTTGGATCAATGTTGTTGACATTACACAACATAAATTTCTATCAAGAATTAATGAAAGCTATTAGAGAAAATATCCAAAATGACACATTCGATGATTTTCACGATAAATATATAGATATGCTGTAAATAGTTAAATTATTTTTTTTAAATTCGTGTTTGAAATATTTAGATAATTCTATATATACAATCTATTCATTTTATTGAATGTGGGCCCTTAGCTCAGTTGGTAGAGCAATTCCCTTTTAAGGAATGGGTCGATGGTTCGAGTCCATCAGGGCTCACCATAAAATTTTCATATAAAGTTCGAATATTCCTTACTTTTAATTCTTAAGTATTTTTTATAAAAAGTGTACTGTCAATAAATAGATTAAAAATATTAATTATGAATATTGAAGATGTTTTAGAGGATTTTAAAAAAAAAAATTTTAAAAAAGCACTTTCTAGTATTGAAAAAATATTGATCAAAAACCCAAATTTAGAACAAAATATTAATTTGAAAGGAGTAATACTTGCGAATTTAAACCAGGTAATCGAAGCAAGAAAATGTTGGTTTAATGCAATAAGTATTAATAATTCTTATTTTGATCCAATCTACAATTTAGGGGATTCTTATCTAAAAAATAAAGAACATGATGAAGCCCTGAAATATTTTACAAAAGCTTCAGAACTTCAACCAAAAAACTTTATAGTACATTTTAGAATAGGCTATCTATTCATGCAAAAACAAAATTGGGATAAAGCTTTATTATATTTTAATAAATCAAAAGATTTAAACGACAAATTTCCAAAAACTTTTTTTAATATAGCAATTATACTTAATTTATTAAACAAAAAAAAAGAGTCAATTTTATTTTTTAAGTCTTATATAAAACTTCAACCAAATGATTTAGAAGCTTATTACTCATTAGGTATTTGTTATAGAGAAATTGGCGATATTCAAATGGCTGAAGAAACATTTCTAAAAGCTTTTAAATTAAATCCAGAGTATCCATACTTAAAAGGACAATTACAATTTATGAAAAATCATCTATGTGATTGGAGTGATTACAATAATTCAAAAAAAAATATTGAGAAAGATATTACAAAAAACAAAAAAACAATAACTCCTTGGCAGGCTTTATCTGTAATTGAGTCACCAAAATTATTAAAAGAAAATACAATATTGTTTATAAATAACAAAGAATTAAATCACAAAAATCTAATTTATAAGAAAAAAATTACACTGGGTTATTTTTCTCCAGACTTTTGTGAACATGCGGTCTCTAACCAATTCAAATAAATTTTGAAATTACATGATAGAAAAAAATTTGAAATAATAGGTTTTTATCTAAACTCAAAACAAGATGAAAAATTAAATGAGATAAAAAATTATTTTGATAAGTTTTTCGACATAAGTCAAATGAGTACAGAGAGCATAATAAAATTAACAGAAGTTCAAAAAGTGGACATTGCCATTGATTTAGCAGGTTATACTTATGCTAATAGATATCAGATATTTAACCAAAGATGTGCTCCAATACAAGTTTCATATTTAGGGTTTGCTGGTTCAACAGGTTTAAACAATATGGATTATCTAATTGCTGATAAAACTGTTATACCTGACTCTTGTAGGAAGTTTTATTCTGAAAAGATTATATATATGCCAAATACTTTTATGCCTGGTGATGACACACATAAAATTTCGAAGAAAAATTTAAAGAGAAAAGATTTTGATATTCCTAATAATGCTATTGTTTATTGTTGTTTTAACAAAAGCTATAAAATTACTCCTGATATTTTTGATATATGGATTGACATTATAAAGGAAGTTGAAAATAGCATTCTTTGGTTAAATATTTCGAATGATCAAACAAAGTTAAACATTGTAAATTACGCAAAAAAAAAAGGCTTAGACTCAAATAGAATATTTTTTACCAATAGATCAAAAAAATATGAAGATTATCTAAAAAAACACAGTCTAGCTGATATTTTTTTAGACACGCATCCTTTTTCGGCTCACTCAACCGGTTACGCATCTTTAATATCAGGAGTTCCTATAGTAACATATAAATCTGAAACATTTGCAAACAATGTTTGTTCTAGCTTACTTCTTGAAGCTGACTTACAAGATCTTATCACAAAAAATTTATCAGATTATAAAAATTTGGCAATTGAACTAGGTCGAAATAAAAAAAGATTAACTATTATCAAAAACAATCTCAAAAAAAGTTTTATAAAAAAAAAGATATTTAACTCTAGATTATACGTTTTAGACTTGGAAAAAGCTTTTCATAAAATTTATCACTTAAAAAAAGATAATAGAAGTTGTGGTGATTTAAATTTAGATTGATATTTTCAAACTTTTTTATTTTTTGGGTTAAAGAACTATGATTTTATTTTAGTAATTCTAAGAAATTGGTCTATGGTTCGAAAACATCACTCCCACCATACTTAAGCAATTGGCGGATATTTAATTATTATTTCATTTAACCAAGTTTGTATATTTCTGATTCTACTGTCAGATGAGGGATGTGTGCTCATAAATTGAGGAGGTTCTTTACCTTTATTAGCCTCTTTCATCCTCTCCCATATTTTTTCAGTTTCTCTAATATCATAACCTGACAAAGAAGAAAAAATCATACCTAGATAATCGGCTTCACTTTCTTGTTTTCTATTGAAAGGATTCATTATACCAATTGAAGAAATAAGACCAACTGTATCCATACCAGTTGACCTATTAATTTGACTTAAAGCTCCTCCACTAAAAATATCGATAAGAGTAGTGCCTGTTTTTACCAGAACTCCACGACTTGCTCTTTCAACAGAGTGTTTTGCAACAGCATGAGCAATCTCATGACCCATTACAGCTGCTAATCCATTTGTATTTTTTGTAATTTTAAGCATACCACTATAAACAGCAATTTTACCCCCTGGCATACACCAAGCATTTTTGACTTTATCATTGTCGATTAAAATATATTCCCAACTAAAATTGGTAGTTGGATCTGGGAGATTTGATTTATCAAAATAAATTGATATTGCCTCTTCCATTTTTTTTCCAATTTCTTTAATTTCATTAATGGATTTTGTATCTTTGATTAATTTTTCTTTTTCTTTTACTTTTTCATAAATTTGAGCAGCCTGAGCATTTAATTTTGCTTCTGGAATTAACTTTAATTGTTTTCTATCTGTAATAGGAGCAGTAGTACAAGAGTTAATTACAAAACCACAACAACCACAACCTACATAAGTCAAAAATTTTCTTCTATTCATTTTGTAAGACATTGATATTATATATAATAATGAATCTAAATAATAAAATATTATTAATATTATTCATAATAGCAATAGCTTTTGTGATATTTTCGAGTTTTAGATAATGGCAAAACAAAAGAAAAAAAAATCAATTAGTTTAATTCTTAGAAATTATTTTATCACTGGTGTAGTAGTTTTAATACCTATTGGTTTCACTTTATATCTAAGTAAAATATTAATTGGAATTTCATCTAAAGTAATTCCAGAAAATATAAATCCAAATAGCTATCTACCATTTGAAATTCCTGGATTAGAAATAATACTTTCAGTAATTTTTATTACTATCGTTGGAGGTTTATCTCTATCTTTTTTGGGTAAACGAATTCTTAAACTTATTGATGACCTATTCAAAAGAATCCCAGTTTTAAGAACAATTTACTCTGCAATAGTTCAAATGACAGAAACATTCTCTAACAAAGACCAGAACGATAAAAAAAGTGTTGTTTTGGTTGAGTATCCCAGAAAAGGTGTTTGGGCAGTTGGTTTTGCAACAAAAGAAAATAAAGGTGAGATGGCTGAGAAAACTAACAAGAAGTTGATTAACGTTTTTGTTCCAACAACACCAAACCCTACGAGTGGTTTCTTGCTTATGTTTCCAATCGAAGAAGTTATATATCTTAATATGACATTTGAAGAAGCTTCTAAATTTATTGTTTCTGCCGGAACATCCTCGGGTAAGAATTAAGCAATATCATTAATTATATCAGCTCTATCATATAATTTGATTAATGGTTTGAATTTACTTATATCTTCATTATTATTTTCAATTCTTTTAATTTCTTTTTCAGCTAAAGTAAAAAGATCATCATTATGAACTGGATCAGCTAACTTAAAGTTTTTTACTCCACTTTGTTTAAAACCTAAAATGTCTCCAAAACCTCTCAATTTCATATCTTCCTCTGATATCTTAAAACCATCATTAGAGACTTTAAGTATATTAATTCTTTTTTTTGCATTATCACTTAAATTCGACTTAAACATTAAAATGCATGAAGACTCTTTACTACCTCTTCCAACTCTACCTCGCAGCTGATGTAGTTGAGATAAACCGAATTTATTAGCATTTTCAATAACTATTACGTTTGCGTTTGGAAAATCTATACCAACCTCAATTATAGTAGTCGAAACTAAAATCTTAAACTCATTTTTTAAGAATTTGTTTAAGATCATTTCCTTTTCCTCAGTTGTGGTTTTACCGTGAAGGAGAAAAACTTCTTTAGGAAATAATTTATTTAAGTATTCTGATTTTTTAACTGCAGAAGAATGATTAAGTTTTTTGGATTCTTCAATTAAAGGGCACACCCAAAATATTTGATTGCCTAGTTTAATTTCTTTTTTTATAAATTTTATTATATCATCAATTTTATTTTCAGGTTTACTATAGGTTTTTACAGGTTTACGAATATTCGGTTTTTCACGAATAATTGAAAGATCCATATCGCCATAAATTGTCATTGTTAAAGTACGTGGGATCGGTGTAGCAGTCATCAAAAGAACATCACAATCTTTTCCAGCTTTATCAGATAATTTTTTCCTTTGATTTACTCCAAATTTATGTTGTTCATCTATTATTATTAGCCCAAGTTTTTTAAATTCCACTTTTTTTTGAAAAAGTGCATGTGTTCCAAAAATTATATCAATTTGCTTATCAGATACTTTATTGAGGATTGTTTTTTTATCTCTATAAGAAGATTTTCCTGAAAGTAATTCAATCTTAACATTATTAGAAAATAGTTTTTTAGCTAAAAGAAAATGCTGTCTAGCTAATATTTCAGTTGGTGTCATCACTGCTACCTGAAAACCTGCATTAATTGTATTAAATGCGGATAACAAAGATACAATTGTTTTTCCACTACCTACATCACCTTGGAGCAACCTAAACATTTTATTTTCAGAGCATAAATCTTTATTTATCTCACTTAATGTTTTATTTTGGTCATTTGTTAATGAGAAATTAAGTTTAGATATAATTTCATTCTGTTTTTTTTTATTAAATTTTTTTTTTGTTTTTTTTATTCTTTTTATTTTTTTTCTTATTTCTGAGTTTACTAAAAATGTTGAAAAAATTTCATCATAAGCAAGTCTTTGATAAAAATTTTCTTTAAATTTACCAATATTTTCTGGTTTATGTAATTTTTTGATTGATTCATTCCAACTTATATAGTTGAATTTTTTCAATATATCTTTTGAGTGCCATTCTTCAATTTCAGGTAAATTATTTATTATTTGTAAAATTATCTTATTATAAACTTTTTCACTGATACCCTCAGTTAAAGAATAACTATTGTGCTTTTGTTTAATTATCGAGGAGTCCTCTGAAATATATTTTGGATTTGTTAATTGATATTTATTTCTAAAATATTTAATTTTCCCACTTATAGTAACCTCTTTGCCAATGGGTAATATTTTTTTGATATAACCTTCATAACTGTTAAAAAAAATACAATCTATTTCTCCAGTGTCATCTTTGCATGAAACTCTATTTGGTAAGTTTCTAACTCTTGGAAATGAATATTTGATAGGTATTATGGTAATAGTTTGTATTTCATCTATTTTTAAATCTTTTATTTTAGATGATAAACTTCTATCAGTGTAAGATTTTGGTAATTTCCATAATAAATCAAAAATAGTATTTACCTTTTTTTTCTTTAGTAAATTTGAAGTTTTGGTTCCTACACCTTTTAATAAATTGAGATCAGACAATAAATATTCATAATTTCTTTTCATATCTATAAACTAATATTATATTCTTATTATGGCTACTGATATAGAACAAATTAAAAAAAAAATAATTTACAGATCAAATTATCGTGGCACAAAAGAAATGGATAAACTTTTAGGTGCGTTCACAAGAAAATATTTAGATCAATTAACCAGGGAAGACTTAAATCAATTGATTAAACTTTTAGAGATTGATGATAATAATCTTTATAATTTCTATAATGGTTCAAACACAGACATAAAATTTGAAGATAATAAGATTAATAATTTATTTAAAAATTTTAAATATTGAAAGTTTTGATGGCGGAGAGACTGGGATTCGAACCCAGGAAAGAGTTGCCCCTTTGCCGGTTTTCAAGACCGGTGCTTTCAACCGCTCAGCCATCTCTCCGAGAACTAGTTTTTATAATTATAATTATTTAATTCAACAGTAAAATAGTCTATTAAACGTTTATTATCTATTTCATTATTTTATGAACCATCATTTTAATAAAGGATTAATACTTACTTCTTTGGGATCTTTTTGGTGGGGTTTTATTGGAGTTATATATTTTGAATATGTCGCATTTATAGGACATGTCGAATTAGTTGTGCATAGATGTTTGTGGACTGCTGTTATGTTAGTTATGACAACGTTTTTTTTGAAAAAAGGTAAACTTTTTATTAAGAATATTTCAAATAAAAAAAATCTTTTTTATCTTTTTATATCGGGTTCATTAATATTTATCAATTGGGCTATATGGATTTATGCCGTAGCTACTGAAAGAATTATAGATGCCAGTTTTGGATACTTCATTATGCCAATTATCAGTGTTTTGCTAGGGTACATTTTTTTTAAAGAAAAATTGAATAAAAAAAGAATTTTTTCAATTTTATTAGTAATCACATCTATTTTGATAATGATTTTTTTAAATATAAAAACACTTCCGTGGGTAGGTATAATTGTAGCTCTGAGTTGGGCATTTTATAATCTAGTGAGAAAAAAAATAAATATCGAGACCGACATAGGACTTCTAATAGAGAGTTTATATATTTTTCCTTTTGCTCTAATTGCCTTTTACTTTATTTTTGACAAAGGATTAAATAACTTTAGTTTGTCTAACCCAGGATTAAGTATATTTTTATTATTAGCAGGACCGATGACAGTGATTCCTTTATTCTTATATGTAAAAGGTGTTGAATTAATCGGTCTTGGAGCTACTGGAATGATTTTCTATATTACACCTACGTTGCAGTTCATTTTAGGCTATTTTTATTACAATGAGGATTTTTCAATTATTAAATTAGTCAGTTTTATTATCATCTGGATTGCTGTAATTATATATCTTAAAGATCTTTATGAAACTAATTAGTCAAATATTTTTTTTATTCGTACTAACAATATTTAATTGTTATTCTAGTGAAAATACTAATTTCGAAGAATGGAAAAAAAATTTCAAAAAAGTTGCATTAGCAAATAATATTTCAGAGAAGACTTTTAATGAAGCAATGCAGAATGCAAGATTTCTCCCTAAAGTCATTGAGTATGATCGATTTCAACCAGAGTTTTATGAAGATACAAAAACATATATCAGTAAACGTACCTCATCGAAAAAATTAAAAAAGGGTATAGATTTCTATGGTAATAATTCAAATCTTATAAATTTAGTTGAAAAAAAATTTGAAATAGAAAAAGAATTACTTTTATCTCTAATGGGTATTGAGACTAATTTTGGCACTTATGTTGGCAAAATGGATATAATATCATCTTTAGCGACATTAAGTTATGATAAAAGAAGATCAGAATTTTTCTCTAATGAGCTCTTAACTTTATTGAGATTAATCGAAGATGATCAAATAGATTATAAAACATTATATGGTTCATGGGCAGGTGCATTTGGTTTTTTTCAGTTTATGCCGTCCACAATAAAAAATTACGCATTTGACTATAACAATGATAATTATATTGATTTAAAAAATTCTGAAGATGCATATGCGTCAGCGGCTAATTATTTAAATAAGATAGGATGGAAAAAAAACGCTCATTGTTTCAAAAAAATTGAATTAGACAAAAATATTCCTATTAAATTTCTAAATGTATCAGCTGGAAAGATACATAGTAAAAAAAAAATCAAATCTTTTAAAAAATATATTAAGAATTATTCTGAATTAAATATAAACAACGAAAACCAGAAAATAGCAATAATAACCCCAGATAAAGATATTATTCCTAATGCCCAAACTTTAAGCCCTGCTTATATAGTTTTTGAAAATTACGAAATAATTTTAAAATGGAATAGATCTTTAAGATTTGCACTTGCTGTATGCACCTTAAAAGAAAAATTTAGAAATGAGATTTAAAATTTTTATTATTTTAAGTACTTTATTTCTTTTATTAAGTTGTGAACAAACTACAATCAATCAAAGTAAAAAATTAGATACTACGTTAGAAAAAAGATATAAAAATAGTGGATTTTCTCTGATTTATAATGACCAATTAAAAATCAAAAAAATTGATCAAAGATCTTTAACTATATTTCATAAAAATTTAAAAAAAAAATCATCTGTAAAGATAACCAATCCTTTAAATGGTAAATCACTTATCGCAGAGGTCAAATCAAATAGAGTAAAATTTTCACCATTTTACAATTCAATTATTACTCAAAGAATTGCCGAAGAATTAGAGCTTGATTTAAATGAGCCTTATATAGACATCATTTTAATTTCAAAAAATTCTACATATATTGCAAAAAAAACTAAAACTTTTGAGGAGGAAAAAAAAGTTGCCGAAAAGGCACCTATAGATGGTATAAAAATAAGTAATCTAAACCCATCTAATAAAAAGAAAAAAAAATCAAAAAAAAATAATAAATTTTCTTATTATATAAAGGTAGCTGATTTTTATTATAAAAAATCTGCTAAAAATATGAGCATTAAAATTAAGAACAATATTAAATTAAAAAATATTAAAATAATTGAACTTACTAAAACAAATTATAGGTTATTATTGGGACCGTTTAATGATATACAATCTCTTAAAGAGTCATACGAAAAAATGAATTCTTTATATTTTGAAAATCTAGAAATTATAAAAAATGTTTAAAAAAATTTTTATCATTACCTCTTTACATCTATTCTTAATTTTTTCAGTTAACGCGAATATTGAAATAAAAGCTAGAACAGTAATTTTGCAAGATTTTTTATCTGGAGAGATCTTATATGAAAAAGATCCTGATAGATCAATTTACCCTGCATCAATGACTAAAATAATGACATCCATAATTGCTTTTGATCTTATAAAGTCGGGCGATCTATCTTTAGATGACAAGTTTATAATATCTGAAAAAGCATGGAGATTATCAACTGCTGGTTATTCATCGATGTTTATAATGGTCGGTGATGAAGTTTCTGTAGAAGATTTATTATTAGGCATAATTATTGCATCAGGTAATGATGCCTGTGTTGCTCTAGCTGAGGGTATAGCAGGTACAGAGGAAGAATTTGCAATCTTAATGACATCAAAAGCAAAAGAATTAGGTATGGAAAATACAAATTTTGCCAACTCATCTGGTATTAATGATCCAGACAATTATTCAACAGTTAGGGACATTTTAATTATGTCCACCTATTTAATTAAAAATCATCCAAAATATTATGAATGGTTTGCTGAAAAAGAATTTACTTGGAATAGAACTGGAGGAGATCCAATTACACAAGGCAATCGAAACCCACTTCTTTACAAAAATATTGGTGCTGACGGTATTAAAACTGGTTACCTAGCTGTTGAAAAATACTCATTGGCATCATCAATTAATAGAAAAGGGAGAAGATTGATTGCTGTTGGAAGTGGATTTGAAACAAAAAATTTAAGATCAAAAGAAAGTTCTAAACTATTGACTTATGGATTAACTAATTTTGATCTTGTTGAAATAAATAAAGCCAAAAAACCTATTGATAAAGTAGAAGTTTGGCTTGGCAAACAAAGCTATGTTAATGTTTATGTTGATACTGATATTTATAAAACAATTAAAAAAGCAAAAAAAAAATTATTAAAAATATCCTTAAAATACGATGGACCTGTTGAAGCACCAATTAAAAAGAATCAAAAAATTGGAACTTACAGGGTAGTATATGATCAAGAATTAATTGGTGAATATGATCTATTAGCATCAAATGATGTTCAAAAGGTAAATATTTTTACTAGATTAATCAAATCATTGAATTATTTAATATGGGGTGATGTCTAAAAAACCTGTTATTGTTTTCGAGGGTATCGAAGGAAGTGGTAAGACCCATCATTTAAATATAATTTCAAAATATTTGAAAAGAAGAAAACTTTCTTTTGTTAAGATAAGAGAACCTGGAGGAAGTATAAATTCTGAGAAAATAAGAAAATTGATACTCGATAAAAAATCAAATTTTAATAAAAATACAGATTTACTGCTTTATTTAGCTTCTAGAAGTGAAAATATAGATCTGCTTAAGAAGTACTATAAGAAAAGAATTATACTAATAGATAGATTTATTGACTCAACTATTTCATATCAACATTATGGTATGGGTGTTAATCTAAATTTGATAAATATTATTAACAAACATATTTTGTTGAACTTTAAAGTCTCTTTTACTTTTTTAAATATAGTAAATCATAAAAATATGGTAAAACGTCTTAAATCAAGAAAATTTACAAATAGGTATGATCATTTTAAAAAAAAATTTTATGACAAAGTCCAAAAAGGTTTTATAAAACTGTCAAAACAAAATAGAAAAAAATATCAAATAATCAATTCAAATTTAAATATTAAATTAAATGAAAAATTAATTTTAAAAAAAATAGACAAATTAATAAAATGAATTTAAGTCCAATTAATCAAACTAGTTTATTTTCACTTGATAACTATCTGTTAGATTTTACAGAACTATATAAAAAAAAAAAACTACCCACAAAAATTTTACTTAGTGGTGATAAAGGTTTAGGTAAGTCAACTTTAGCATTTCATTTAGTAAACTATATATTATCAATGAACGAGGAACATTCGTATATTATTAAAGAATCCAAGATTAATCCTGATAATAAATCTTATAGACTTACTATAAATGGATCAAATCCTAACTTAATATTAGTTGATACCTTAAGTGAAAAAAAAATTATAGATATAAACCAAGTTAGAGAATTAATTAATAACTTGAATAAAACATCATTTAATAACAAGGAAAGATTTATACTTATTGATAATATTGAAGCATTAAATATTTCTTCAATTAATGCACTTTTAAAAGTTTTAGAAGAACCACCTGAAAACACTTATTTTATTTTGATAAATAATAATAGATTTATTTTACCGACTTTGAAATCTAGATGTATCAATTTTAAGATATCTTTAGATCATAAAACTTCAATCTCAGTTATTAACAAGATTTTGGATGATGATATTATAAAATTTATCAATAAAGATTTGTTAAATTACTATTTAACACCAGGACAAATATATCATTTGATTGAATTTTTTAAAATACAGAAACATGATCTTAAAGATTATGATATAAAAAGTTTTCTAAAACTAGTTATTAAGGAAAATTTGTATAAAAAAAACACCTTAATTAAAAATATGATATTCGAATTTTTTGAATTTTATTTTCGAAAAAAGGTAAAATTAGCAAAATCAAGTACATTTGAATATTATGACTATTTTTTAAAGAGAATAAATGAAACTAAAAAACTTAATTTAGATGAAGAATCTTTATTTATGGAATTTGATTATAAAATTTTAAATGGATAAAAATTTTTATATTACTACCCCAATTTATTACCCATCAGGAAGACCTCATATGGGACACGCATATTCGAGTATTATTGCCGATTTTTTTGCAAGATTTAAATCAATTGATGATTATGATGTTCATTTTTTAACTGGTACAGATGAACATGGTCTAAAAATACAAAGATCAGCTGAAAAAGCAGGGCAGGCGCCTAAGGAATTTTGTGATCAAATTAGTCAAACATTTAAAGATCTTTCAAAAACATTAAATTTATCTAATACTGATTTTATAAGGACAACTGAGGATAGACATAAAAAAACAGTTCAATATCTTTGGTCTATTCTAGAAAAAAATGATGACATTTATTTGTCAAATTATTCTGGATGGTATTCGGTTTCAGATGAGGCTTTTTATAATGAAGATGAAATAGAGGAAATAGAAGGAAAAAAAATTGCCAAATCATCAAAGTCTACAGTTGAATGGATTGAAGAGGAGTCTTATTTTTTTAGGCTTTCTAAATGGCAAAAACCTTTATTAGAATTTTATGAGAAGAATCCAGATTTTATTTTACCTGAGTCTAGAAAAAACGAGGTAATTAGTTTCGTAAAAAGTGGTCTCAAAGATCTTTCTGTTAGTCGAAAGACTTTTACCTGGGGAATTTCAGTTCCAAATAATAATCAACACATTATTTACGTTTGGCTGGACGCATTAACAAATTATTTAAGTGCATTAAACTATCCTGATACAAATAATGAACTTTTCAAAAAATTTTGGCCAGCCTCAATTCATTTAATTGGTAAAGATATCCTAAGATTCCATGCTGTTTATTGGCCTGCTTTTCTCTTAGCTGCTAAAATTAAATTACCAAAAAAAGTTTACGGTCACGGCTGGATATTGTCAGGTGAAGAGAAAATGTCTAAATCTAAGGGAAACATATTAGATCCTTTAAAAATTATTGAGGAATATGGTTTAGATCCTTTAAGATATTATCTAATTAAAGAAGTTTCATTTGGGAATGATGGGAATATTTCTCAAGACAGACTCGAAGATTGTATAAACAGTGACTTAGCAAATAATTACGGTAATTTATGTCAAAGAGTTACTGCTTTTGTAATTAAAAATTGTGATGGAAAAATTCCCTCAAAAATTGATTTTCTGCCAGATGATTTAAAGATATTAAATAAATTTCAAGAAAATTTAGATACCATAAGATCCAAAATCAACGAACAAAATATAAATTACTATATAGATTTTATTATAAATTCATTATTTGAAGCAAACAAATATTTTAACGACCAAGAACCATGGAAAAAAAAGAGTGATCTTCTTAGATTAAATACTATTGTATATACGACATTGGAAATAGTTAGAAAAATCACATTTTTGCTTTATCCAATAATTCCTGAAACATCGTTAAAAGCATTAAAGATTTTTAATTTATCAGAAAAAGATATCAAATTCGAGTCTATTTCTAATAATGAATTTATTATTAAAGGTAATATGATAAATAAGATAGATATATTAATTAAAAAAATAGAAAAAAACGATGATTGACTCACATTGCCATCTTGATCACGAGCCACTTCTTAGTGACCTTCCAAATGTGCTTAAAAGATCTAAAGATATTGGTATTAAAAAACTATTAACTATATCCACCTCTCTTGAAAGTTTTTCTAAAATCAAAGATATTGTTAATAAAGATGAGATAATATATGGGACGGTAGGCATTCATCCACATGAAAGTGACAGTAATATAATAACTAAGAATGAAATAATTAAAAATCTTAAAGAAAATCTTAAAATAATTGGAATAGGAGAAACTGGTCTTGATTACTATTATAATAACAGTGATAAAGAGAAACAAATAACTAGTTTTAGAACTCATATAGAAGCAGCAATAGAATGTGACGTTCCTATCATTGTACATTCAAGAAATGCAGAGGATGATACCTTTAAAATACTTAATGAATATAAGGAAGATAGCCCAAAAATTTTGATGCATTGCTTCACTGGATCAAAAAAGTTTTCAGAAAAACTTCTTACATTAAATTCTTACTTTTCTGCTAGTGGAATTATTACTTTTAAAAACTCAATTGATCTTCAAGAAACTTTTAGGTCTTTGCCAATTGATAAAATTTTAATAGAAACTGATAGTCCATATTTGGCACCAGTTCCAAACAGAGGAAAAAAAAATGAGCCCTCTTTTATTGATTTTACGGCAAATAAGCTCTCTGAGATAAAAGAAATTTCGAAATTAGAACTAGTAAATAAAACTACAGATAATTTTAATAATTTATTTTTTTAAAAGTATTTTATGAAATTTATAATTCTTGGCTGTGGAAGTTCAATGGGTGTTCCAAGAGCTGACGGTTTTTTTGGTAATTGTAATCCAAAAAATAAAAAAAATTATAGGACGAGATGTTCAGCTTTATTAAAAACTACAGATCAGAATATTTTGATAGATACCTCTCCAGATTTAAGACAACAATTATTAAGTAATAAAATTACTAAGATTGACAAAGTTTTTTATTCGCACACTCATAGTGATCAAACACATGGAATTAATGATCTTAGAATTTTTTATATTAATAATAAAAAACAAATAAATGTTTACGCAGACTTAGACACATCTAATTATTTAAAAAAAAGTTTTTCGTATTGTTTTAATACTTATTCTAAAGAATACCCAGCAACGCTAAAGCTAAATAAGTTAAAAAATTATCACACTATTTTGAATAAAAAGGATATAATAAATGTAAGATCTATTAAGGTTAAACACGGCAAAGTAAAATCAAATTGCTTTATTATTAATAAAAAATTAGCTTATATAAGCGATGTTAGTAAAATTTATAATAATGATTATCGATATTTTAAAAATTTGAAATATTTAATTATTGATTGTTTAAGATATGATTTTCATCCATCTCATTTTAATCTGGAATCAGTATTAAACTTGATTAATCTATTTAAACCAAAAAAATCAATATTAACAAATCTTCATTCAGATTTAGATTATGATATTCTTAAAAAAAAATTGCCAAAAAATATAATTCCTGCTCATGATGGCCTCTCAGTAAATTTCTAAAGTTTCTTCTATTTTTTTTATTATTCTTTGTGACATTGGTTTAGTTAAGGAAGAAAATGTATCTTCGACTTTACCCTCTTTATTGATTAAAATTTTGTGAAAATTCCATTTTGGTACTGCAGATTTTCCATGATTTTCATTAGCCCATTTAAAAATTTCATGCGCATTTTCACCTTTTACTTCTGTTATAGCAGTAAGTGGAAAAGTGATATCAAAGTTAACCTCACAAAATTCTTTAACTTCTTTATCTGATTTTTTCTCTTGATTAAATGAGCCCGAAGGAACTCCAAGTACTATCAACCCTTTTGTCTCATATTTTTCCCATAATTTTTGTAAATCTTCATACTGTTTTGTAAAACCACAATAACTTGCTGTATTTACTATTAAAACAACTTTATCTTTGTATTTTTTAAAATCTATAAGTTCACCTGAGATACTATTAATTTGTAAATCATAAAAAATTTTGTCGTAATTAGCTAATGCAAAATTTTTAAAAAACATAATAAATACTAAAACTATAAAAACTAATTTTTTCATTTAGAGATTACTTATTGGGAGTAAGTAATATCAAAAAATAGCCAAATAAGGTGGATAATAGTGACCCGGTTAGTACACCTATTTTTACACCATCCATATATTGCATGTTCTCTACAAAAGCTAAATTTCCTACAAAAAGACTCATTGTAAAGCCAATACCAGTTAAAACACCTACGCCATAAAAATTATACCAACTTGTGTTATTAGGCATCTGAGCTATTTTTGTTTTTATGGCAACATATGAAAAAGCAAATACACCTAATTGTTTTCCTAGAAATAATCCTAACACAATACCTAAGGGTACTTTATCTAGCAATGATCCAAGTGATAAACCCTCTAAGGAAACGCCAGCATTCGCAAATGCAAATAAAGGCATAATCCCGAAAGCGACGTATGGGCTAATCGCATGTTCAATTTTAATTAAAAGAGAAAAATCTTTTTCTTTTTTGCGATGAGGTATTGTCATTGCTAATAGAACACCAGCAATTGTTGCATGTATTCCTGAATTATGAGTAAAATCCCAGAGAAAAACACCAATAACTAAATAAGGCAAAAATTTTTTAACATTAAATTTATTTATAACTAGCAATATTAGAAATGCTAACAACATTAGACTTAAATATTCAATGCTTAAATCACCAGAATAAAATAGTGCTATAATTACGATTGCTCCCAAATCATCAATAATAGCAAGAGCGGTTAAAAAAACTTTTAATGATAGAGGCACTCTTTTTCCTAATAAAGATAATACACCAAGTGAGAAGGCTATATCTGTAGCGGAAGGGATCGCCCATCCATTCATCGTTTCACTATCTCCAAAATTTATAAATACATAAAATAATGCAGGCACTAACATTCCACCAACCGCTGCAATTATCGGTAGTAGTGCCTGTTTAATATTAGAAAGTTCACCTTGTAAAAATTCTCTTTTTATTTCTAAAGTGACGAAAAAAAAGAATATTGCCATTAAAGCATCATTTATCCAATGAAGAACTGATAATTTCAACCCAAAATCATTTATACCAATGAATAAATATTGATCTAAAGTTGAAAAATATAATTCTGATAAATCTGAATTGCTTATTACTAATGCAATAATCGCTGCAAATAATAAAACTAATCCACTAGCAGCCTCAAGTTTAAAAAACCAAATAAAAGGTTTAGATAAATAATTAATCATTTTAATTTAGATCTTTAGCAAAAAGTATTAAATCTCTCAAGGTTTCAAATAAATTATATAAGATAAGTTCTAAATTTGGAAAAATACTACTTAAGGGATTTTTAAAAGTGTCCACTACAATTATAATTGCAATAAAAGTTATTATAGAGACAATTATAAAACTTAAAAATTTTCCAAGAGTAAAATTATATTTTGGTTTATATTTAACTAACTCTGATCCTGGTTTTGCAGGTATATCAAGTGATGATTTATTGATATTTTCATCACTATATTCAATTTTTTTTTGTATAGTGGGCCTATCAATTAAAGGTATAGTTGGTTCCTCATCATTTTTATTAAAGAACCATGTATAACTACAAGAACCACATTTTAATAATCTACCCTTATCTGGAATTAACTTTTCATCTATTTCAAATTTTTTATCACCACATGGACAAGTTATTATCATAAGCTTTATATAACAGATTCTGATTAAAAATCCTTTGATTTACACATCTTTATACATTGAAAAAATAAATAAGTATTGTATTAGTACTTCATTCGGAGTGTAGCGCAGCCTGGTAGCGCATCTGGTTTGGGACCAGAGGGTCGCAGGTTCAAATCCTGCCACTCCGACCATTATATATGAAAAAAGCTAAAATCTATAAACCGAATAAAACAGCGATGCAATCTGGTTTAGGTAAAACAAATAAATGGATATTGGAATTTGAGACCAATAACCCAACTAAAAATCCGTTAATGGGCTGGGAAAGCTCATCTGATACTTATTCAGAATTAAGATTAGAGTTTTCAACTAAAGAATTAGCAATTGATTATGCAAGAAAGAAGAAAATTATGTTTGAGATAATTGACTCCAAAAAAAGAAAAACTGTTAAAAAATCCTATGCTGATAATTTCCTCAATTAAGATTTATGTTTAAATTTTTTACAGATAAAAGATGGCATTTATGGAGTATCGGTGGAACATTACTTATTTTAGGTGCTACATGGTATCAAGTTCAACTTGATGTTAGAATAAATGAATGGTTTGGTGAGTTTTATGATACTTTACAAAAAGCTTTAGCTGAACCAGGGGCAGTTACAGAGAAAGAATTTATTGCCTATCTTTTTACTTTTGCAAAAATAGCTGCAATTTATATTCTAGTTGTCATCTTCAGCGATTATTTTACCAGCCATTGGACTTTTAGATGGAGAACAGCAATGGCTCATTTTTATCATGATAAATGGAATTTTGCTTCATCAATTGAGGGAGCTTCACAAAGAGTTCAGGAAGACACTTTAAAATTTGCTAGAATAATGGAAGGTCTTGGCGCTGAACTTTTAAGGAGTGTAATGACATTAGTTGCATTTACTCCAATTTTGTGGGGATTATCTAAGAGTATTACTGTACTACCTTGGATAGGCGAAGTCGATCATGCTTTAGTTTGGGTGGCTATCATTTCAGCGTTAGGTGGTACTTTTATACTTGCGTCAGTAGGAATAAAATTACCTGGTATTGAATATGATATTCAAAAAGAGGAGGCTGCATACAGAAAAGAATTAGTTCTTGGTGAAAATTTTAAAGAAAATGCACAACCTATGAAAATTGATAGCTTATATGGAGGTGTTAGAAAAATACACTACAAAATGTATTTTCATTATCTTTATTTTAACGCTGTTAAATGGAGCTATTTGCAGGGAATGGTAATTGTTCCTTATCTTGCACTAGCACCAACAATAGTAACTGGTGCCATTACCCTAGGTTTTGTTCAACAAATCATAAGAGCCTTTGGTAGAGTTGAAACTTCGCTTCAATATTTAGTGAGAAGTTGGCCTATAATTGTTGAACTTATTTCTGTTTGGAAGAGATTGAATGAATTTGAGAATAAACTAAAGTTAAATACAGAAAATTTATCTAAAGAAAAAATTTAGTGGCCTTAAGCAAAAAATTATTAAATGATATAATAACAGTAACTTCAAAAGCAGCTATTTCTTGTTATGATTTTATAGGAAAAAATCAAAAAAAAAATACAGATAAAGCTGCGACAGACTCCATGAGAAATGAAATCAATAAACTTTCTATCAATGGAGAGGTTGTTATAGGCGAAGGTGAATTAGATAAAGCTCCCATGTTATATATAGGTGAAAAATTAGGCTTAGGTGGAAATTTAAATCTAGATATAGCAGTTGATCCAGTAGAAGGTACAAATTTTGTAGCAAAAAATCTTCCTGGAGCGTTATCTGTGATATCGATCGCAGAAAAAGGTAATCTTTTAAATGCACCAGAAACTTATATGGATAAAATTGCAGTTTCAAACAAAATACCTTTTGAAGCAACTGATTTAGACTTTTCAGTTGCAGAAAATATTAAGAATATAGCTGATTCTTTAAATAAAGATTTGAAAGATGTTACTGCTTGTTTGTTAGATCGACCAAGGCATAAAAAAATCATTGATGAACTTAAAAGAATGAATGTAAAAATGAAGTTAATTTCAGATGGTGATATCTCTGGAGCGTTAATGGTAACTGATAATAGATATGACGTAGATATTTTTTTGGGTATTGGAGGAGGGCCCGAAGGAGTTTTAGCTGCCTCAGCGATTGACGCATATAATTGTAAATTTCAAGGTAGATTTATTTTTGATAACGATAAGGATATAGAGAGAGCTAAACAAATGGGTATTGAAAATTTAAATAAAAAGTATGATTTGAAAGAAATTGTTAAAGGTGATTCAATATTTTGTGCTACAGGTATAACCTCAGGAGATTTGGTAAAGGGTATAGAATTAAAAAAAGATAACTATACTACAGAAACTCTGGTTACCCATAAAAGCTCAAATACATGCGAAATTGTTATAAGAGAAGACACTATATAAACTTGATAAATATTATTTTTTACCATAAAAGGTCCAAATTTGGTCCCTTCGTCTATCGGTTAGGACACGTGGTTTTCATCCTCGAAAGAGGGGTTCGATTCCCCTAGGGACCGCCAAAATGCCATATTTCGTCTATTTAATTGTTTCTAAAGATATAAATAAAAAAAAGTTTTCATACGTTGGTTACACTGGAAACTTGAAAAAAAGAATAGATTTACATAATTCCGGTAAAGGAGCAAAGTTTACGAGAGGAAAAAAATGGAAGTTGGTTTATTATGAAAAATACGACTCAAAATCAGAAGCAATGAAAAATGAGCATGTATTAAAAAAAGATTACAAATTAAGACAAAAAATTAAAAAAAATAAATGAAGATCTCTATTTTACTTCCTTTAAAAGAAAATTTTTCACCGTCTTATGCCGGTGCCGTTTCACTCTTTATCAATGACACTTTAAGGTTTAGTAAATTTAAAAAAGATATTACTGTTTTTGGACATACGAACTATGAAAAAAAATTTAATCAAAAATATTTCAATATTGATATTAAAAAAAAATTTTTTTCAAGCCAAAATAAAGAATATGTGAAAAAATTTATAGAAATAGAAAAAAAAAATAACTCACAAATTATAGAATTACATAATAGACCAATTTATTTAAAATACCTTTTAAATAATTTAAAAGAAAAAGATTATATTTTATATTTTCATAATGATCCTCTTACAATGTCTGGTTCAAAAAGTATTAAGGAAAGATCATTCTTATTAGATAACTGCTATAGAATAATCTTTAATAGCAACTGGTCTAAAAAAAGGTTCTTACAAAAAATGAAATCCGATGCAATTAATAGTGAAAAATTAATTGTAATAAATCAATCAGCTGCGAAAAATAAAATTAATTTTAAAAATAAAAAAAAAATAATAACCTTTGTTGGAAAACTCAATAGAGCAAAGGGTTATGATCTTTTTGGTAATGCAATAATAAAGATTCTTAAAAAATACAAAGATTGGTCTGCTTATGTTTTGGGCGATGAACCTAGAGATAAACTTAGTTTTAAACATAGTCGGTTGAAAAATTTTGGATTTAAAGAACATAATGAAGTTATAAAGATTTATAAAAAAACAAGTATAGCAGTTGTTTGCTCTAGATGGGAAGAACCCTTCGGTAGAACAAGTTTAGAGGCTTCAGCAAATGGTTGTGCGGTCATAATTAGTAATAGGGGGGGATTACCAGAAACAATTACTAATGGTCGAATACTTAAAAACTTAACTATTAATGAAATTTATAAAAATATTGAAGATTTAATAAAAAATTCATCTATTAGAAAAAAAATTCAAAAATTATCTTATAAAAACTTTTATTTATCTCATGAATACGTCTCTGAACAAATAGATAAAGTTAGAAATAATTTAATTAAAATAACCAAACCTTTTTTGTACAATTCACAATCTAATTTAAGAATATTGCACATTACTAATTTTAATGAAAGGCATAATGGTAGACTTTTTTTTAATACAGGCAGAAGATTAAATAACGGTTTCATTAGACTTGGACATAGTGTTTTAGAGTTTAGCGACAGAGATATTGTAAGTAGAGGAAAATCCTTAAAAGATTTTTATGGTTCAGATACGCTTAACGATAAGTTAATAAAAACTTGCTATCATTTTAAACCAGATCTAATAGTTTTAGGACATGCAGATATGATATCCAAAGATATTCTCTATAATCTTAAAAAAGATTATTCTAATCTTAAAATTGCACAATGGTTTCTTGATCCATTGAACAAGAATGGTCCTGATTTCCAAAAAAATAAAAAAAGAATATTAGATAAATCTGATGTAATAGATTCAAATTTTTTAACTACAGCCCCTGATTCTTTGAGCTTTTTATCCAAAAAAAATTTAAATTATTTTATACCTAATCCCTCAGATAAATCGATGGAAACACTCAATAATTTTAAAAAAGATTGCTCTAATGATGTATTCTTTGCATTGAGCCATGGTGTGCATAGGGGCCAATTAAAAAGTCGATCCTCTGATGATAGAGAAAAATTTATAAAATCATTAATAAATAAATGTAAAAATGTTAGATTTGATATTTTTGGAATGAACAATATCCAACCAATTTGGGCTGATCAATATTTTAAGAATATATCTAATTCAAAAATGGGACTCAATTTAAGTAGAGGAACACCAATAAAATATTATAGTAGTGATAGAATTACTCAAATAATAGGCAATGGTTTGGTCACATTAATAGATGAAAAAACTTGTTATGGTGATTTTTTTGATGACACAGAGATGGTTTTTTATAAGAATATTTCAGATTTATCTTACAAAATTGAAAAAATATCAGAAGATGAAAAGTTACGTAAGAAAATTGGACAAAAAGGTAAAGCTAAATACATGAAATATTTTAATTCAACAATTGTAGCTGATTTTATCATTAATAAGACCTATGGGATAAATAGTGCCAAAAAATACTTATGGCACAAACCATAAAATGATTTCCATAGTAATTCCAACTTATAATAATTTAGATTATCTAAAACTCTGTTTAAAAAGTTTAATAAAAAATTCTTCTTTTAATCATGAAATAATAATTCATATTAATGACGGTTCAGATGGCACAACAGATTTTATTAAAGCTAACAATTACAAACATACAAGCTCAGACGATAATATTGGCCTTTGCACATCAATAAACAAAGCTACAAAATTAGTGTCAAAACAATATATTCTTTATAGTCATGATGATATGTATTTTTGTCCTAATTGGGATAAAGTGTTGTTAGATGAGGTTAAAAACTTAAATCATGATAATTTCTATCTATCAGGCACAATGATAGAACCTAATTCTGGTCATATAGTTTCTGATTTTGGAGTTGATTTAGATACTTTTAATGAAGATGAGTTATTATCTAAATATAAAGACATTAATTTTTACGATCATCAAGGCACTCATTTCGCTCCACATTTGGTCTCAAAAAAATTGTGGGATAAAGTAGGTGGATTTAGTGAAGAATTTAACCCTGGTATAGGTTCTGATCCAGACTTTAATATGAAATTATGGAAAGAAGGTGTGAGAATATTTAAGGGTTTAAATGATTTTAAAGTTTATCATTTTGGTTCTTTAACAACTAGAAAAAAAATAAATTTTATTCAAAATAAAGGGGATAAAATATTTTTAAAAAAATGGGGTTTTTCTATTAAATTTTTTAAGAAATATTATTTAAAATCCAAAACAAAATATGAAGGTCCTTTACATGAACCAAATAAAAATTTTAATTATTTCTTAGATTTACTAATTTGTAAAATTAGATTATTAATTACCTAGATTTTTATGTCTAAATTGATTGATAAATTAAGTATTTTAAAAAAAAAAGTTTATTCACAAAAAAAAAGTTACTCATTTGGTGGATGCGATCTACTAATTGATTATATTTTTAAATCAAAAAAAAATGGTTTTTACTTAGATGTTGGGTGTCAACACCCGGTTTCCAACAATAATACATATTTACTTTACAGAAGAGGTTGGAGTGGAATCAACATTGATTTAGACCCAAAAAATATAAGATTATTTGATTTGGAAAGATCAAATGATACGAATATTTGCAAATGTATATCTTCTGATAATTCTGAAAAAGAATTATATTTTTTTCACCCAGGCTCACCAATTAACTCATTAGAAAGAAAAACCATAAAAAATAAATCAAATTTCATATTGAAAAAGATAAAAACAATCACACTTAATTCAATTTTAGAGGAGCATAAAATACGAGATATAGACTATTTTAATCTTGATGTTGAAGGCCATGAACTTGATATATTAAAAAACTTTGATATTAAAAATTATAAACCAAGAGTTATCTCTGTAGAATTTATTGATTATCAAATGAAAGAATTGGAGTTCATAAATAATAATATTAATCGAGTATTGCAATCAGACTTATATAGATATTTTATTTCCAATGATTATCATTTTGTTAATTGGTCTCATGCTGATTTAATTTTTGTACATAAAGATTTCAGAAATTAGATCTTTATTTTATTCAAAGCATTATTTTTGAATATATTTGCTTCTCTTATATATCTTCTGACCATTTGTGTTGATTTATGTCCTGTCATAGCCATTATACTTCGCTCATCAGCACCTGACTCTGCGGCTACTGTTGCAAAACCAGATCTCAAACTATGACCTGCAAAATTTTTATTATCTATACCTGCTAACTTTAAATATTCTTTTATTAACAAAACTACAGATTGGTCTGTTAATCTTTTATTTGTTAATGATAAACCTTTAGAAAATCTCCTAAAAATTGGTCCTGATTTAATATCAGAAACTTCTAACCATTTTTTTAGATTTGCAACAGGACAATAAATTTCATTAGCGAAGTAGGGCAGTCCCTTAATCATTCCTTCACCAAATTGATCAGTTTTTGATCTTTTAATAATGATTTTGAGACCTTCAGGAACAAATTCTAAATCCTCGTAATCTATTGAAATAAGTTCCGTTCTTCTAAAACCACCTCCAAAGCCAATTAAAATTATTGATTTGTCTCTTAATTTTTTGATTTCCTCAGTTTTAAATTCATTTATTACATTAATAATCAATTTTAAATGATTGATTAATATAGGTTTTTTACCTTTTTGAATACTTCCTATCACCCTTCTTATACCCATCAAATTCTCAACTATCATTGGATGTTTGGTATCTAGATAATGACCTTTAAGCTTATGAACCATACTTATTGATACTAATCTTCGTCTTAAAGTACTTATTTTTGAGTTTTTAGAGAGGTGAGTTAGGTATAAAGAAACTACCTTTGGCTCTGTTGGTAATGGATTAAACCCATGTTTCGCACAAAAAACACCGAAATCTTTGAAGTCAGATTTATAAGCTCTTAAAGTGTTATTTGATTTAGAACTTTTTAGGTTAGTTAATGTTGCTTCATGAAGCGATTTTAGATCTGTAGTAAGCTCTGTCATATAATTACTATTGATAACAATTAATTATCAATAGTATTATATTAAGTGATTTATAATGTCAATAGTTTAAATTATAAATTTATGGGTTCAATTGATGGTGAAATTCCTGCTGTATGGTTTTTGATAAGCTCAATTGGTTTTATTATTTTGAGTTTCATTCAATTTAGAAATACAGGAAAAAGTATTAATACAATTTTTTTAAGCATAATGGCCATTTTGTTTTTATTTAGCTATTTTATATTGCTTTTTAAAACCTGATTTATCCCCACTATTCACAAGGAAATGAGAAATATAATAGAATCACCTAAAAAGTGATACATTTTAAAATCAGTACTTGTTAAGTTAATTACGAATTAAGAGGCAACTCTTAACTGGCCGATTGGAGAAAATCCGAGAGGTACAATTCCAAGGGGCAGAAAGCTTCACAAAGCATCGCTGAACATGTGGAGCGGGAGGCACGGCGGTAGCGCATCAACGACGTGCCAAAACAACTGTTCTTTGCACCCTTAAAAGTGCAAGGAAACAGTGGTTTTTCACTAATGATACTCAAAGGAACTAAATTTCAATTAAAAGTTTGGAAATATCTTAGAACCATCCCTAAAGGTAAGGTAAAAACCTACAAACAAGTAGCTATTAGCATAAAAAGCCCAAGATCAGCTCGTGCTGTCGCTAACGCTTGCGCTAAAAACCCATATGCACCAAAAATACCCTGTCATAGAGTGATTAGATCAGATGGAGGTCTTGGAGGATACTCAGGAAGGGGTGGAATCAAGCAAAAGCTTAAATTACTTAGATCTGAAAAAGCAGCTATTTAGCCTTATTTAAGGATTTTTTATGTTAAAAAAACCAGTAAAATCAACGTCTTTCTTATCTTTTTAATTAATTTGATTTAAAATACTATAATTCACCCTTTAGTTGTACCATATATGAGCCTACGCTCAAAAGAGACCCCTATTTGGACGTTTAAATGCTATATTCAATTAGTGCATCGCTCTACTATGTTACTATATCAACGCTTTTAGATTACCCCAAATATTCATGATTTCCCCTCCATTATGCTCAAAAAGTCGCTATTTTAAATGATAATTTAATATTTTTTAGATTTAGTTAGAAATTTAAGCACTGGAACTAAAGTCAACTATTTTTTAAATTTATAATATCCATTTCTATCAAATTTTTTTTAAGTTTAAGATTTATAAAAATATAATAATTACAATAGTTTACGATGTATAACTAATGTAATACTTTATATATTAGTAAATAAATAATACCTATTATTTAATTTTTTTAACTATATCCTCTCTCCTAGAGATATAGATACCGCTTAATACAATAATAAATAATCCTAAAAAAGTCCAATTATCTGGGAAGTCACTAAAGAAATAATAACCTATGATTATGTTAGTAATGATCTCGAAGTAGCTAAATGGAGCTAATTTAGATGCATCAGCGTATTTAAGAGATAATATTAAAAATAGATGCCCAATACAGGCAAAAATTCCTATAGCTGCCATTATAGACCACTGATTTAAAGTAGGCGCAACCCATACAAATGGCATTATTGTGGAAACTATTATGGCCCCTACTATACCGGTCAATAAAAGAGTTAATAAGGGGTTGTCTGAAGCACTTAATTTACGAGTAATAATCAAATAAAACCCATACATTATTCCGGTTCCGAGGGCAGCTATACTTGCTAAGTTTATTTCTACAAACCCAGGTCTTATAACCACTAATGAACCTATAAATCCAATAATTACAGCAGACCATCTTCTAAAACCAACTTTTTCTTTTAAAAAAATTGGAGAGAAAGCTGTAACAATTAAAGGTGCAACAAAAGCTAATGTTAATGCTTTTGCTAAAGAAATTACTGAGATTGCATAAAAAAAACAGATATTAGCTGTTAAAAGAATTAGACCTCTTATAAATTGTAATTTTGGTTTATCTGTCCAAACGAGATTTTCTCTAAAAAGGAAAAACATAATTGGAAAAATAAATGCAACTGTAAAAAAATACCTTGCCCATGTAATTTGTAAAACAGGAAGATCTGCGCTTAAATACTTGGCAAATCCGTCCATAATTGGAAGCATTATCCATGCTAAAAGGTTGAAAGTTATAGCTTTCATGAACTTTAAGGATATAGATTAATTAAAGTATTTTAAAGCAAAGAATACAACAATTGGAATAGTTATAAAGGACATTAAAGTTGAAACAACTATTGTACTAGCAACGCTATCAACAATTTTTTTTGGTGAATACATGGTGCCAACTAAATAGTTCAATATAGCACTGGGCATTGCACTCTGTATAAGTAAAACACCCGCGGCTAGGCCAGATAAATTAAAATTATAGATTAAAGCAAATGCAATTAAGGGTCCTATTATTACCCTACATAAGGATAAAATAATTGAGTTTTTCAATGAAAATTTAAATTTAGTAAGAGCAATACCTAATGACATTAAAACTAAAAAAATTGTTGCGTATGTTAAAAGAAATGTTGTGTTCTCAAGAAATAAAGGTGTGTCAATTTCAAAATATAAAAAGAAGACAGATATAATAATAGCGTACACAGGTGGACTTTTAATCAAAATATCAAGAGAAAAACTTTTTTTTGCTAAAAAGACACCTAGCGTAAAATGAAACAAAATTATGACAGAAGCTATAGCAGAAGCAACTCCAAGACCCTGGGTACCATATGCAAAAAGACAAATTGGAACACCCATATTACCTGTATTTGGTAAAATTAATGGAGGAAGTTCCATACTTAAATCCTTTTTGAGAAAAAAAAGAAGAAAAAGACCAACAATTGCAAAGCCAACAATCATTATTATAGCATAAATAAAATAATGAATAAAAATACTTAAAGTAATTCCAGTAGTTGTTACTGTATAAAAAATCATTGCTGGTGTACCAATGTTACCAGCAAAATTTGTTATAAAATTAGTATCAAATTTAGGATTTTTCTTACCAAGATAATAACCAACGCCAATAACAAAGAAAACAGGAAAAATAACTTCAAAAATTTTAATATAAATTTCCATTAATTATATAGTCTAATTAATGTTGGAAATTTTAAAATATTTCTATTCTTTTTGAATATAGATAAACAATTTTTTGCATTTTTTTCTGATGTTTTATGGGTAATTATAACAATAGTAGCTGAATTTCTTTTTTTATCAGGTGTTTGTATTATTCTTTTTACAGACATTTTATATTTAGCCAGTCGATTAGTTATAGAAGATAGAACACCTTGCTTATCTTTAACTTCAAATCTTAAATATAATGAGTTTGAATAGCCATCGTTATTAAAGGCCTTTACAGCTTTTCTTTTGTTTGAGGAAATTCCAAAAGGATATTTAATATTTCCTCTAAGAATAGACAATAAATCAGATAATAAAGAAGATGAAGTTGGCCCTGGGCCTGCGCCCTCCCCTTGAAGTATGCTTTCCCCTACGGGCTTCCCCTCCGTAATAACAGCGTTCATGACACCATTTACATTACCTATGTATGTGTCTTTACCAACTAAACACGGATGAACAGTTTCAAATAAACGATTATTTACCATTTCACATATGCCAAGTAATTTTATTCTAAGATTTAATTGATTTGCAATTTTGATATCTTTTAGATCAATATTTTCTATACCTTCCATTATACATTTATGATGTGAAATTTGATTATTGAATGCAAGAGCTGATAAAATCCTAACTTTTGCAAAAGCATCAAACCCATTTAAATCTAATTTAGGATTACCTGGTTCTGCGTAACCAAGTTTCTGGGCTTTTTTTAAAACTTTATCAAAAGTTTCATTTGAATTTTCCATTTCAGTTAAGATGTAATTAGTTGTTCCGTTTAAAATTCCATAGACTTTTTTTATCTTATTTGTGGCCAAACCCTCTTTAATTGTTCTAAGTATTGGAATCCCTCCAGCAACAGAAGCTTCAAATTCTAAATTTACATTATTCTTCTCAGCTAATTTAGATAATTCATTTCCATGTTTTGAAATTAAAGCTTTATTTGGTGTTATAACATCAATCTTATTCTTTAAAGCCATCACAACGATTTTTTTTGAAATTCCATCCGATTGACCAATAGATTCAAATAAAATATCTATCTTTTTTTCTTTTAAAATTTTAAGGGGATTTGTATAAAAGATTTTTTTATTAATACTATATTTCCTCTTTTTATTTCTATTTTTGGCAGATATAGCGACAATATTTATTTTTTTTCCTGTTTTAACTTCTATTTCTTTTTTTTTTAGTCTTAATTCATTGTAAAGATAAATACCTACTTGCCCCAAACCAACAATTGCGATGTTAACTATTTTATTCATCTATATTAGGATAATCACTGTTTTCTACATAAACTTTTAAATTTGATTTAAATTCTTTAAAAGTTAGATCTTTTGAAAAGTTTATCTTTTTCTCTTTTTGTACAGGGGTGCAAGAAATAACTACAAACAAAATTAATAATGGTAATTTTTTCATAATAATCCCTCACTGATTTTATAACCAAATTTCAAATTCATATTTTGAACTGCTTGACCTGCCCCTCCCTTGATAAGATTGTCAATGACTGATAAAATTATTATCTTATCTTTAAATTTAGTTTTGCAGACAGAAATAAAGCAATAATTAGTATTTATAACGTCATTTGTGCTCAAAAAAGAGTTAACATTCTTTATCTTTACAAATTTATTCTTTTTATAAAATATTTTCAAAATATTTTGTACTTTATTTAATGTAGTACCTGGTTTTAAGTCCAAATAAATTGTACTTAATATACCTCTAAACATTGGAGTAATATGGGGTGTAAAAGTAAAATTAATTTTTGAAGAAGTGTTATTTTTTAATTCTTGATCAATTTCCGAATTATGTCTATGAAAACCCACACCATATGCGCTAAGAGATTCGTGTAAATTTTTGTTTTTGAATTTTTTGTGTATTCCTCTACCCGCTCCAGAATATCCAGATTTGGAGTCTATAATGATATTCTTTAAGTTAATCGATCTTTTTTTAATTAATGGAATAAGTGGTAAGAGTATTGATGTAGGATAACAACCTGGACATCCAATAATGCTAAATTTTTTAACTAATTTTTCTGTTATCTCGGGTAATGCGTAAATGCTATTTTTTATATTACTTAACGCTTTATGTTTTTGTTTATACCATTTGAGATAATCAGAGCTTTTTTTTAGTCTAAAATCCGCAGCTAAATCAATCAAAGTATTTTTTTTTAGTAAATCTTTTGAAATTAATTGAGCTTCACCATTTGGCAAAGCAGTAAATATAATATCAACATAACTTAAATATTTTTTATTATACTTAGTAATTCTTGGTAACTTTTTAGACTTTAACGAAGTATCATAAGATGAGATTTTTTTTCCAACAGATAAATTACCACATAGATATTTTATATTAACATTCTTGTGTTTAATTAATAATTTAATCAATTGAACACCAATATATCCGGTTGATCCTGCAATTAGTACATTAAGCTTAGGCATTTTATATTATAACAGTTAAAAGTTAAAAAAGAATTATCTTTTAGAAAATTGAAAGCTTCTTCTAGCTTTTTTACGTCCAGGTTTTTTTCTTTCAACTGATCTGGAGTCTCTAGTGGTCAATTTTTCGGTTTTAAGTGTAGATTTCAATTTTTCATCAAACATAACTAAGGCTTTAGAGATGCCGTGCACCATTGCCCCTGCTTGTCCTGTTGGGCCTCCACCTTTTACACTACATTTTACGTCATATTCTGTTGCTTGATTTATAAGTTCAAAAGGTCTTACTATTAGCATTTTATGATTATCACTTGAAAAATAATCGCTAAAAAGTTTACCATTTACATAAATTTTACCTGAACCCTTTTTTAGCCAAACTTTAGCTATTGATGTTTTTCTTCTTCCAGTAGCATACTTACTGTCTTTGAAGTCAAGTTTGATCTTTGGGGCTTTAGTTGATGTTTGAGTATTTTCCATTTTAGTTTCTTGCTATATTTTTAGAGTTCAATTTATCCAAATGTATAACTTGAGGATTTTGGGCTGAATGAGGATGGTCATTTCCGACATATATTTTCAATTTAGTAAGTTGTTTTTTTCCCAACACTCCCCCTGGAAGCATTCTTTTAACAGCAAGTTTTAGAGCTTCACCTGGTTTTTTTTCAAATAGTTTCTCTGGAGTAATTTCTTTAATCCCGCCAGGATGACCAGTGTGCCTGTAGTATTTTTTATTTTGAAATTTATTTCCGGTGAATTTGATTTGTTCGATATTTTTAACAACTACAAAATCTCCATCGTCCATATGTGGTGTGAAAGTTGTTTTGTTTTTACCTCTAATAATTTTTGATATGACAGTTGCTAGTCTGCCTACTACAGCATTTTTAGCATCTATTTCATACCAATTAGACGATAATTGATCTTTTTTAAGGAATTTTGTCATTGTGCGAGGATTAATACTATTTATAAAATCAAAGTCAAATTGATATTTATATTGTTTTAAGGGCTTTTTTTGTTATATTAATTATGCCGATTTGTTTCTATTGCGGGCTTACAGCTAAAGAGGAAATTTCCATACAAACTCGGTAGGCATTTG
>JACWEH010000008.1 GCA_014653585.1 Pelagibacterales bacterium SAG-MED38
CATATATTGTGGTGGTTGTTGATGAAATGTCAGATTTAATGTTGGTGGCAGGAAAAGAAATTGAAAATTATATTCAAAAATTATCTCAAATGGCAAGAGCAGCGGGTATACATATCATTATGGCTACTCAAAGACCAAGTGTTGACGTGATTACAGGAACGATTAAGGCAAACTTTCCAACACGAATATCTTTCCAAGTTACATCTAAAATAGACAGTAGGACCATATTAGGAGAACAAGGTGCTGAACAATTATTAGGTAAAGGTGATATGTTGTATATGTCATCCGCCAACAGAATTTTAAGAATACATGCACCATTTGTATCTGATAATGAGATTGAAAATATTAACAATTCTTTAAGATCCCAAGCAGAACCAGATTATATTGACGAAATTCTAAATTTTGCTGATGAAAAAGAGATAGGTGATGGATCTAAAAATATAGGTGATAAAGATGAGCTTTATCAAACAGCTATGGAAATAATAAAATCTGAGGGGAAAGCATCAACCTCTTTTTTACAAAGAAAACTACAAATTGGATATAATCGAGCAGCAAGAATAATTGATATGATGGAAGGAGAAGGAATTGTGAGTAAGGCCAATCATGTAGGAAAACGTGATGTTCTTTGATGATTAATAGGTTAATTTTTTTATTTTTTTTATTTTCAATTGTTGAGGCTTCAGCAAATATTAAAGAAAAAATTGTTCAAAATCTAGAAACTACTAATAACTTGACATTTGAGATAATTTTTGAATATAATTTTCAATTTCTTTTCCTGCCACCAACATTAAATCTGACATTTCATCAACAACCACCACAATATATGGCATTGGAAGTTTATGCTTTGAGTTATATCCATCTATATTTCTAACCCCTTCCTTAGTCATTAATCTGTATCTACTTTCCATCTCTTTAACCACCCAGCCTAGAACTGAGGCTGCTTTTTTTGCTTCTGTTATCACCGGACATAAAAGATGAGGTACACCCTCGTACGTAGATAGTTCAAGCATTTTGGGATCAATTAAAATAAATTTACATCTCTCAGGAGTATGACGATATAGTAGAGATAATATTATTGTGTTTATGCAAACCGATTTTCCAGACCCAGTTGTTCCAGCTATTAACAAATGAGGCATTAAAGATAAATCCCCAACTATCGGATTTCCAGATATACTCTTACCTAAAGCGATTGGTAATTTAATTTCTTTTTTCTTGAAGTCCGAGTTATTTAAAATCTCACTCAAGTAAACATTTTCTCTTAACGAATTAGGTAATTCAATTCCAACAGTGTTACTTCCAGGAATAGTCGAAATTCTAGCTGACTCAGAACTAGTATTTCTAGCAATATCATCAGATAGATTTATAATCTTCGAAACCTTTACACCAGCAGCAGGTTCAAATTCATTTAATGTAACGACTGGTCCATGACTTATTTTTTTGATTTTTCCGTTAACACCAAAGTCCAATAATATTTTTTCTAAAAATTCAGGATCACTTGATTGGTTTTTTACAGAATTCTCTCTTTCCTTTTTAGATGGAATTTTAAGTAAATCTAGGCTTGGCAATTTAAATTTTTGTATTTCAGTTTTTTTTATTTCATCTGCTTTTATAAAGGGTAAATCTTCTTGAATTAAATTTTTAATTTCTTCTTGTGGAATATATTCATTTATCACTTCGCTTTTGTCTGTATAATTTTTATTTTTCTTCTTAAATAAGAAAAATATTTTACTAAAAAAAATTAAAAAATTTTTTGTGCTGAAATTTACGCTAAGTAAAAAAAAGACGATGATTAAAATAATCAGAATACTGTAAAATATTGTTTCATTAAGTAAAATCAAATTTTCAAATAATCTTTCATTTAAATAACTTCCAACAAATCCCCCATTTCCATTAATAAAAAGTGCAAAAGTCGTATTATAAAAATGACTAAAAAATAGTGAGCCGAATATTGAGTATAAAATTGAATAAAAAATATTTTTAATTATTAAAAAAAAATCTTTACTAATGAATATATTTATACCTGTTAAAATAAGTGTAATTGAGAACAGGTAAGAGATTAACCCAATAGATTGAAAAAAAAGATCTGAGATATAACTTCCTCTAAAACCTAACAAATTTTTAATTTCTCTATTATCTGGAAAAATAAAATTTGGGTCCTCCGGAGAATAAGAAATCAGAGAAATTAATAGAATAAAACCGGTTAAAAAAATTAAAAAACCAAATATTTCAGCTATTCTTTTAGCTAAAAAAGCTAATGTCATATTGATAATTTTTTTTATGTTCATATTTAAGGAATCAAATATATCACTTTGTATCATCTAATTTTTCTTGTTAAAATTAAATTTATTATGAAAGTTTGTATAATTGGAAATAGTTTAACAAGTTTAGCTTTAGCAAAAGCGTTAACTAATAATGAGATTTTTGTTGATATTTTTTACACAAAAAAAAAACCATATTATAATAAGACAAGAACCATAGGGCTATCAAAGTCTAACATAGATTATTTTAATAAATACATAATAGATATTAAAAAAATCTTATGGCCAATTAAAAAAATAAAGATTTTTTCTGAAAACTCAGGAAACAAAGAGATAATTAAATTTGAGGATCAAAATACCAATCTTTTTTCTATTATGCAAAATCATAAGATATATAGTCAATTAACATCTGAACTAAATAAAAGTAAATTTTTTAAATTAAGAAAATATACTACTCTTAACAATCTTAATAAATTTAAGTATGATTTAATAATTAATTGTGATTATGATCATGAGATTACAAAAAAATTTTTTTCAAAAAAATTTGAAAAAAAGTATGATAGCGTCGCATTAACTACAATTATAAATCATGAAAAATTAAAGTCTAACAATTGTGCTACTCAAGTTTTTACAAATAAAGGACCCCTAGCTTTTCTGCCCATGTCTAACGACAAAACCTCAATTGTTTACTCTTCAAGAAAGGGTAGTAATAATATTGATATAGAAAAAATAATTTCAAAATTTAATTTTAATTACAAAATAAAAAAAATTCATGAAGTTTCAAAATTTGAATTGAAATCTCTTAATTTGAGAAATTATTATAGAGGTAATATATTAGCATTTGGTGACTTACTCCATAAGCTTCATCCCTTAGCTGGACAAGGTTTTAACATGTCAATTAGAGATATTAAAAATTTAGTAGAAATTATTGGTAATAAAATCAAAGTTGGTTTACCTTTAGATCAAACTGTTTGTTCAGAATTTGAGAAAAAAGTGAGAAGTGAAAATTTTATATTTTCTCAAGGAATAGATTTTATATATGAGTGTTTTAACTCTGAAAATAAGATTAGGAATAATTTTATAGATACTACAGTAAAATATATCGGGAGAAATAAAATAATTAATAAATATTTTAAAAAAATTGCTGATACAGGTTTACAAATATGATTTATTGAAGAGTAGTGTTTTCAAATTGATCATAAGTATAAGTATTTAAAATTTCAGCAATTTTCGTTTTTCTCATATTTAAATTCTTTGCCTCTAATAAAACCTGTTTTTCCTCTAAGCTAAATGGTGACGTCATTGCAAGTGCGTTTATTGTTTCATCTAAGCTTTGCTTCTCCAAAGCTTTCCAATTTATAATAAAACCTCTTTTTTCAAATAAAGTTTTTAAATTTTTAAAAATAAGTTCTAAATCTGAAAATTTTAAATCCTCTTTTTTCTCATCCAAATCATGTAAGTAATTTTCACAATTTATCTCAAATTTTCTGTATTTTTTATTTGAATTTATTTCTCTAATGACTTCAAATCTAATTATACCCTTTAATTCAATAAGATATCTTCCATCATTGCTTTCTTTGAAACTACTTATTTTTCCTAAACAACCAATTTTATGAAGAACAGGCAGCTTTGAATTATCAAAATTTTTAATTGTTTTAGGTTGCACCATTCCAATAAATTTATCAGATTTCATACTATCATTAACCATTTCAACATATCTTGGTTCAAATATGTTTAAAGGAACAGCTGTTTTTGGGAAAATAATGAAGTTACTTAATGGGAAAACAGGTATTATTTTTGGAAAATTCATAATTTAAATTAAATATAATATAAATATATTAAAATTTTTTAAAGATTAAATAAATGATTATCTGGCTTTCATCTTACCCAAAAAATGGAAATACTTGGTTAAGATCTCTAATAAGTGCTTATTATTACACTAATGACGGTTTTTTTCTAGATGAGAAACAACTACAAAATATTCAACAGTTCCCTGTTAAAAAATACTTAGAAACCTTTGATTATAATCCAAAAAAACCGGGAGACACAGTAAGACTTTGGGTTGCAGCTCAAGATAAAATTAATTTAGACAAAAAGATAAAGTTTTTTAAGACACATAATGCTCTAGTAAAATTAGGTTCAAATGATTTTACAAATAAAGAAAACACTCTTGGTGGGGTTTATATTGTTCGTGATCCAAGAAATGTTTTAGACTCTGTTTCAAGACATTATCAAATTAATCATGTTAATGCTTTAAAATTAATGCAGGATGAAAAAAGTTTCACTTATGATTTCAAAAAAAAAAATGATTACAGTGATTATCAATTCATTAGCTCCTGGCAAAAAAATTATCAATCATGGAAATATAATAAATTGATACCAGTAAAATTTATAAGGTACGAAGACTTAATAAAAGAGACATTTATTGTATTTAAGGAAATAGTAGAATTTATAGATAAAATTACAAACAATAGAAAAGGATTTAGCAGAGAAAAAGCAAAAAATGCTGTCCAAAGCACATCTTTTGAAAACTTAAAAAAAATTGAGATCGAAAAAGGTTTTAATGAGTCGATAATTGCTCGTAAAGATAATAAAAAAATACCTTTTTTTCATTTAGGTCCCAATAATCATTGGAAAAATAATTTTGAAGAACAATTTATCAAAGAACTAAATGATATTTTTGGTAAAAATTTAGAGGAACTAAATTATTAACTTCTTAGGTGGGTATTCATAAATATTAGGTACATAATTTAAATTTCTAGAAATAATAGGTTATAATTGTAATTAAGATCTTTTAAAATTTATATTCTGAAATAAAATCTCTAAATTCAAAATTAAGTATTTCAATTTCTTTTGATGAAAAAAATTTCTTCCAATCCCCTGAATTACGATTTGAAACATGATTAGTTTGAAAACCTGTTTTAGTATCAAAAGATCTATAATTATCCTTAGAAAAATAAACTATACTTGAGTCATCTATATTCTCTTTATTTTTAATTTTAGAAATCAAATTTTCATCATTATTTTTTATTAAATTTTTTAATTTCTTTTTTGCTATATTTTAAAGATATTTCTTCAGCATTTTTATAATTTATTTCATAACCAATAAAATTTGCAATTTCCAAAATTGTTTCAATTGATTTCTTTTCAATATTTTCGTATCTAAAAAATTTTACATAATCTCTGTTATAGGTTTTATAAACTTTTTCATATTGCAATAAGTCTTTTGCAGCCTTCAAAGCTGTATCAAAATCTGTTTTCATAAATTCTTTAAATGAAATACAAACATCTCTAGGATCTCTAATTGTTGTTAAAATCTTTGATCTTGGTAGATTAGGATTTAAAATCCTATGAATTTTAAAAACATATTTATTTGAGTCATTTTGATCGGTAAGACTTTGATTTTCGAATATTTCAAAAAATTTTTGGCTAGTTTTTGGTATTTTTAACGGAAGAACATTTATTTTAGAAAACTTTAAGATTTCTCTTGTTACATTATACAGCCACATCGAACCTGTTCTTGGTGTCGTTGATATCCATAATGAATTTATATTCATTACTATTTTTATCATAACTGTTAGGGTCAGTCGATGGACGTTTTTTCCACAGAACATCTTCAACACACTTACAACATAGTTGGATATATATTTTATCAAAATAGACACTTGCTTAATTTTAAAAAAGCTATTACTTTTAAAAAATTAAGCGGGCGTAGCTCAGTGGTAGAGCGTCTCGTTGCCAACGAGAAGGTCGAGGGTTCGATCCCCTTTGCCCGCTCCATTAAACTATGAATGATTTATTAGAAAAAAAATGTGTACCTTGTGAGGGAGGTGTTAAAGCCTTCGATGTATCTGAAATTCATAAATATCAAAAAAAAGTTGATGGTTGGGAGATTATTCAAAACGATAAAAAAGTTTATCTTTTAGAAAAAAGATTTGAGTTTAAAAATTTTTTGGAAAGTCAAAAATTTGTCAATGAAGTTGGAAAAGTCTCTGAGGAAGAGGGGCATCATCCAGATATTATTTTTGGATGGGGTTATGCTAAGATTAATATCACGACTCATGCTATAGAGGGTTTATCTGAAAACGATTTTATATTAGCCGCTAAAATTGATAATATAACTAATGCCTAAAATGGCGGGTTTTTGAAAAAACCAAAACTGTATTCGTCTCGTTTGCAAATTTAATAATTTCTTTATCTCTTATTGATCCAGCAGGCTGAATTATTGCACTAGCTCCTGACTGAACTAATTTTTCTATTCCATCAACAAATGGAAAAAAAGCATCTGATGCAGCTACTATTTCATTATTGATTTTTGAAAACTTATTCATTTTATTTATTGCAATTTCACAACTATCTAATCTACTAGGTTGTCCTGAACCAATGCCAATAGTGGATTTATTACTGGCAAGAATGATGGCATTTGATTTTGTGTATCGACAAACATTAAATGCAAACATTAAATTATCAAACTGTGATTTACTTGGTTGTGTTTTCGAAACAATTTTAAAATCCTTCTTTGAAAAAAACCTTTTTATCTTCTGATTGCATAAGTGTAAAATTATCCAAAGAGTTGAATTTCCATACTTCATTGAATGAAATTTTTGAGGAGTCTATCAGCCTAAGATTTTTTTTCGATTTTAATATTTTAAGAGCTTTTTTATCAAAACCATTGGCCACAACTACTTCAAGAAAAATTTTATTTAGCATTAATGCGAGTTTTTGAGTAATCTTATAGTTACACGAAACAATACCACCAAATGCACTCATTGGATCAGACTCTAACGCAGATTTATAACTATCTAAATTATTTTTCAAAGCTGAGACACCACAAGGATTTCCATGTTTAACAATAACTGTACCGATGTTTTTTGGTAATGATTTTGAAATAGTAATTGCAGCCAAAATATCATTGTAATTATTATAACTTAAAGTTTTTCCATGTATTTGCTCAAATTTATTTTTTTTATTTTGAGAATAGAAAGCACCCAATTGGTGAGGATTTTCTCCATACCTAAGATTTTCTATTAAATTAGTGTAAAGAATATTTCTTTTAGGGAAACAGATATTGTTAAATTTATTGAAATAATTTGAAATTACGGCATCATAATAGGCGGTCTCGCTAAAAGCTAACCTAGACATTTTTTCTCTAAATTTTAAAGAGGTACTACCTTTATTTTTTTTTAACTCATTTATAAGCTCTGAATATTGATCGGTAGAAGTAATTACAGTCACATCATTATAATTTTTGGCAGCAGCTCTGACCATAGTTGGTCCACCAACATCAATATTTTCTATTATTTTTGAATGGATTTTTGTTTGTTCAATCGTTTTTTCAAATGGATAGAAATTTACTATTACTAAATCAATATTCTCAAAATCATTTTTTTTAATATCACTCAAGTGAGATTTGTTACTTCTTTTGTTTAAAATTCCAGCATGTATTTTCGGGTGTAAAGTTTTGACTCTTCCATTAAGTATTTCCTTAAATCCTGTAAAATCTGAAATATCTAAACATTTGAATTTAAGTTTCTTAATTATTTTAAATGTTCCACCAGAACTAATTATTTTGATATTATTTCTTCTCAACTCTTGTAATAAAGGCTTAAGATTGGATTTATCAGATAATGATATTAAAGCTGATCTAATTTTTTTCATTATATCTTTTTAATTTCCCATTTAATGTTCTCTTCATTGTTATTTAATATTCCAGATATAAAAATATTTTGGTTCTCAATATATGAATTTTTATTACCGAAGTATAATCCATTATCAATATTAATTTCATAATTATCACAAGTAAATTTCCAACCCTCATCCTCTAATTCTATTAAAATGGATTTATTATCTTGAGTTTTCATTAATTTAATATTTGGTTCTAAATGAAATCGAATATCAAACTTGAAATTATGATTATTTTTTTTTCTAATAATCTTATCATTTCCAACAAATTTCATTTGTTCAGGATAAAATTCAACATTTCTTTCATGAATTGATTTAAATTTTTTAAAATATCCATCATGAGCAGCGTTGATTTTCCAATAATTTTTCTCACACACAGAATTTTTTTGAGTAATTTTTAAACCTTTTTTTAAAATTAACTTATCTTTCTTTTTTGTAAATTTGCACGAGGAATTATCATCAATTATTAAAGTACTATGTGCAGCTGAAGATTTTGATATTTCATTAAGATTTTGATTGTTTTTTTTGTAATAACCACAATTGGTTATGAGCTTCTTTCCATTTGAAATTATTTCAAATGAAAGAGCACCCGACTGGTAATCCTGAGTATAGTTGGTATTTGGTGAAGATCCCACATCCATTGCTAGGCAAATTTTTTTATTCTTTAAAATTATGTAACCACCACAGTCTTTATTTTCATTTTTAAATTTATAACCAAGTCTTTTTAAGTAATGGTCGAAATCTTGTGTATTGGAGTTATTATTACCATTAAACAAAAGATCTGAGTTTATATTTTGTCTTATGAAAGCATAACTTTGTCCAAAATAGTAAATATTTTCTTCTATGTGTTCTGGAACCTCAATTTGAGATTCTTTAAACCATTCTCTTATAATTATAAAATATTTCAAAAAAAATATTAATTGTTTTATGTTCCGTGAGTTTGTAAAACCTTGATCATCTATTGAGGAATTAGTAATTTTTTTTAAAAAATTTAAGCCAATATCTAAATAATTTTTCTCAATTTTGTAACATAATCCTGTTAAAATTATTGCTGAGCAACCAATTATTTTGTTTTCTAAATCTTTAGAGTTGTTTATTTCGCTTAATAAATGATTAGTTTGTTTTTGAATCATGTGATTAAACATTGATCTATATTCTTTATCACTTTCACTATAAGAAAGTTGATGGTTAGATAACCATGAAATTATTCTTTTTGCTGTAATATTAAATTCCCAACTTTCTTTTTTAAATTTATTGTTTTTATTCGTCCAGTTTGAGATGACTTCTTGAACTGTTTTTTTTGAAGATTTTAAATCAAGACTAAAAAACCAAAAAAAATTATTTAATTTTTCAAAATCTTTAGGTTTAATTTGGCTATTCCAAACTGTCTCTAGTTCAAAATCTTCAATTTTATATTTCTTATTTTGGTACTTGATTATCGATGAAAGTAAGTGAGGACTTGGTTTGTATATGAACTCATTATCAAAAGTTTTAGAAATCTTTTTTTCGTATAAACTTGAATTTTTATAAATGCCTCTGAATTTTTTTTTTATTATTTCTGTAAAATCATTTAAAGTTTCAAAAAATTCATTTAACAGCATTCTACACTTCTTTAAGTGTTTCTATATTCTTTTTAATGTTTCCGTTGTTTTCTTTGAATATTGTAGTTCCTGATACAAGAATATTTGCACCTGCGTTTATTACATCTTTTGAATTTGAAAAATTTATTCCTCCATCAACCTCAATGTCGTACTTATAATTTTTATCATCTTTTATTTTTTTTAATAGTTCAATTTTTTTAATGACGTCAGGAATAAATTTCTGCCCTCCAAAACCTGGATAAACACTCATGACTAAAATCAAATCTACATTTTTTAATTCATTTTCAATTATGTTGATCTCGGTATTTGGATTTAGAGAAATACCAACCTTTTTTTTAAAACTTTTAATATGTTTAATTGATTCTGCTAAATTATCTGTGGCTTCAGGGTGTATAGTAATTATATCAGCTCCTGCATCTGCAAAATCTTTTATGTATTTATGAACAGGTGAAATCATCAAGTGCACATCAAAGGTTAATTCTGAATACTTTCTAAGGGTTTTAATGACTGGAGGTCCAATAGTTAAATTGGGAACGAAGTGACCATCCATTACATCAACATGTATCATATCTGCCCCTGCATCCTCGAGTCTCTTAATCTCATTACCTAGTTGACTAAAGTCAGCAGATAATATTGAGGGAGAAATTTGTATTTTTTTCATAGATTATTAAACTAACTAGTACCAAATTTTAAAATCTAATTTAATTAAAAAATTGATAAATTTGTCTTGAAATCTCACTTTCTAATGGAAATGATAACATGCCCATCACCGAGTATCCTAGAACCCAAGGCATAAAGTAAAACCTTATCATGAAAAAAAACCAGGCAACGTAAAGAGGTACGATTGGTTGTATGATAAAAGATGGAGTTATAGGTTTAAATAAGTTCATCAAAGGATTAGTAAATTTTACAAAGACTCTCATAAAAAAAAATTGTGAATCTTCTCGTTGAAAAATATTCATTGCAACTCTTCCAATCAAAGTCCACATGATCACCCCAAGAATATAGTCAATTATATATACTAAAGGATGAAAGTTAGCAGACATTGAGAAATTTATATTGGAAAAAGATCGAAATTAAAAGGGGCGAAATTAATCGCCCCTTATTAAGATTATTTTTATTGTTTGCCGATGATAGGTCTACCAGATGGTACTCTAACTTCGTCAACCATTCTCTGCGTAGCAGCATTTGGTTCTGAAGTCATTAAACTGACCACAACCATAGCTACTAAGCTGACAGCTGATCCAAAGATACCAAACGTTAACTGAGTAATACCTAAGAATCCACTTCCGCCTGTTCTTACCCAAACTAGGTAAGCAGCACCAGAAACTAATCCTAAGAACATACCAGCTATGGCACCTTCTTTGTTAGCTCTCTTCCACCATACACCAAGTACTAATGGGAAGAATAATCCTGACATCGCAAAGTCAAAAGCCCATATTACCGAACCTAAGATACCTTGGATTTCAAGAGCTGCGATTGTTGCTCCTGCAAAACCAATTACTACAAGTAATACCCTTGCAACAACTAGTCTCTTCGCAGTCTCAGCTTTTGGATCGATGATCTTATAGTAAACATCATGTGAGATTGCGTTTGCAATTGCTAAAATCAAACCATCAGCTGTTGACATGGCAGCAGCCATACCTCCAGCAGCAACCAGACCTGAGATTACATATGGTAATCCAGCTATTTCTGGAGTTGCTAACACAACGGCTTTACCTCCCATGAAAAACTCATTTAACTCAAGAGTTCCATTTCCGTTAAAGTCGCTTACAAACATCAAGTTTGCTGCGTTCCAGTTTTGATACCAATCTATTGCTTGAACATCTGTAATTGATTTCCCAATAATACCTGTTGGTAAAGTTGGGTCCATCAATGACAACTTAGATAGTGTCGCTAACATTGGAGCAGAAGAGTAAAGTAGGAAGATAAAGAATAATGACCAACCTACTGATTTTCTAGCTGCTTTTACACTTGGAGTAGTAAAATATCTCATCATAACGTGAGGCAATGAAGCTGTTCCCATCATCATCGCTAACGCTAATGAAATAAATGCCCAAGGTGTTGCGTTCACCGCTGAGTGTGCTTTAGTTATTCCAGCCAAACCTTTTGGCACTTCTTTTAGATTTTCAGCAGAGTTTTTGACAAAACCAAACTGAGCCTCTAATTCAGCTATTCTAGAAACTTCATCAGCTAACATAAAGTGAGGGAAGAAACCCGCACCTATTTTATTACTGATCCAGAATACTGGTAATAAGTAAGCTATGATTAGTACGATATATTGAGCTACCTGTGTCCAAGTTACTCCTCTCATACCCCCAAGCATTGAACAAAGTAAGATACTTATTAATCCAACGTATACAGCGTATTGAAATGGAATATCTAGTGCAACAGATGCAATTGTACCTGTGGCGTTAATTTGTGCAGTCACATAAGTAAATGAAGCAACAGTTAAAACTACTACTGCCATGAATCTACTTAAATTACCACCGTATCTTGTACCTATAAAATCTGGAACTGTGTAACAGCCAAATTTTCTCAAATAAGGTGCTAATAGTGATGCAACTAATACATATCCACCAGTCCAACCTACAAGTAGTGCCATATATCCGTAACCTTTAAAGTAAATACCACCAGCCATTGCAACGAATGAAGCACCAGACATCCAGTCTGCTGCTGTGGCCATTCCGTTGAACACGGTTGGTACTTGTCTTCCAGCTACGTAATATGCATCTGCTTGCGCTGTACGTGATAGATAACCAATTATTGCATAGATGGCTACTGTAAAGGCAACGAAACAAATTCCGATTGCTTTAGCTGACATACCCATCTGCTCACCAATTGACATAATGATTATGAAACCTAAAAATCCTCCTGTATAGATTCCATAAACTTTAGGTAAATTGTCTATAAAATTACCTTTTAGCATTAGTCATCTCCTCTCTCACCAAAGCCGAACTCTTCATCAATTTTTTCTTGTCTATTCGCAAACCAGAAAATTAGTATTACGAAAATACCAAGAGAACCTTGACAAGTGAACCAATAAGTCAACGGATAACCAAATGGTCCCGTAACTTCGTTCATTTCAGCCCCGAATAGGAAGATGCCAATTGAGAAAACAAACCAAATTGCTAAAGTCATCATTAGCAAACCTTTGGATTTTTCCCAGTGTTGTTCTTGTTTTGACATTTATACCTCTCTCTTTTTAGTTATAACTGGCGAAAACCATAACCATTATGAAATAGATTTAAAGTGTTAAAATTGGTAAATTTACTAGCCTTTTCTAGTTATAAGTGTCAAAAATAGGGCTTTTTATGGGAAAATACAAATTAACTTGGAGAGACTTAACTTTGCATGATTTTAAGACTTATCTATTCGCAATGTTTAAAGCTTTCGTCCCCAAAGGGAAAATTAGTAACCTGGATGAACTTGAAACCTTCATTCAAACAAAATCTGCTTGGGTAAGTCAGGTCACTCTTTACGGATATCTTAAAACAAGGATGGGGACTAGGTATGTTCTTCATTTCGAAAATGATACTTTTATGGACTCGGTTAACCTAGCTAAGTGGAATATTTATTCAGTTGCTCTTCAAGATCTCACATTCTTTACATTTTCAAAACTTAAATCAAATTTCAATTTTCAAGATACTGTAAAGGCAAAAGAAATCTTTTTAAAAATTTTAGATGATGAAATTTCAAACAAAATGCCGAGCGATATTATAGAAAATGCAAAAAAAAGTTTTGATGAAAGACTACAAAATATTAATTGGGATAATTATCATAATGATTTACCATTTAATCCTAGCGCTTTATCTTTATACAAGTGGGCACCAATTGCGGAGGATTTAAAAAATTTAGATCGCAAAATAGTTCTCAACTCAGTAATTTTAAAATGGGACGTTGTAAAAAAAGAGTTTAATGAAAGAATAAAATTTTAAATATTTTTTCTATTGTCTACTAAACTATCCACAACACTTGGATCAGCAAGAGTAGTTGTATCACCTAGTTGACCATGTTCATTTGCTGCAATTTTTCTTAAAATTCTTCTCATAATTTTTCCAGATCTTGTTTTTGGAAGTCCTGGAGTAAAATGAATTAGATCTGGTGTTGCTAAAGGTCCTATTTGTTTTCTCACCCAAAGTTTTAGTTCTCTATCTAAGTCACCAGTCTCACTTTCACCCGCGTTAAGTGTAACATAACAGTACAATCCATTTCCTTTAATATCATGAGGATATCCAACTACTGCAGCCTCAGCTACCTTTGGGTGTGCAACAAAGGCGCTTTCAATTTCAGCTGTACCTAGATTATGTCCTGAAACAATAATCACATCATCAACTCTTCCAGTGATCCAGTAGTAACCATCTTTATCTCTTTTACATCCATCTCCAGTAAAATATTTCCCATCAAACTGCGAAAAATATGTATCAATAAACCTTTGATGATCACCATATACTGTTCTCATTTGACCAGGCCAAGATTGAGCTATACAAAGCCTACCTTCACCTTCACCTTTTATCTCTTTTCCATCTTTATTAACTAATACCGGTTTAATTCCATAAAAAGGTTTTGTTGCGGATCCTGGTTTTAATGGAATAGCTCCAGTTTGAGGTGCAATAAGAATTCCTCCTGTCTCAGTCTGCCACCATGTATCAACTATCGGACACTTTGAATTTCCAACAGTTTTATAATACCACATCCATGCTTCCGGATTTATGGGCTCTCCAACAGTTCCTAACAATTTTAAGGATTTTCTAGAAGTTTTATTAACTGGGCCATCACCTTCTCTCATAAGAGCTCTTATAGCTGTTGGTGCTGTGTAAAAAGTATTTACTTTATATTTATCTACTATCTGCCACCACCTCGAACTATCTGGATAATTTGGAACTCCTTCAAACATTATAGTGGTTGCACCATTTGCAAGAGGGCCATAGATTATGTAGCTATGACCAGTTACCCATCCAATATCCGCAGTGCACCAATAAATATCGTTTGGTTTATAATTAAAAATGTATTGATGAGTCATAGAAGCATAAACCATGTATCCCCCGGTGGTATGCAGAACACCTTTAGGTTTTCCTGTTGATCCTGATGTATAAAGAATAAACAAAGGGTCCTCTGCATTCATTTCTTCAGGCTCACAATGACTTGGAACGTCTTTGATTAAATCATGATACCAAACATCTCGATCTTCATTCCAGAACACATAGTTACCAGTTCTCTTTACTACAATACATTTTTTGACATCTGGACAATTAGATAAAGCCTCATCTGTTGTTGCTTTTAGAGGAATTATTTTGCCACCTCTTACACCCTCATCGGCAGTGATTATATATTCTGATTTACAATCATTCACTCTTCCTGAAATTGACTCTGCAGAGAAACCACCAAAGATTATTGAATGTATCGCACCTATTCTCGCACAAGCCAACATTAAAATTGCCAATTCAGGTATCATTGTTAGATAAATAGTTACACGGTCACCTTTTTGTATACCAAGTTTTTTTAATCCGTTAGCAGCTTTTGAAACTTTTTGATGTAATTGTTTATAAGAAATTTTTTGAGTATCCTTAGGATCATCTCCAACCCAAATAATTGCTGTTTTATCTTTCTTATCTTTTAAATGACGATCAATACAGTTCGCTGATGCATTCAAAGTACCGTCTTCAAACCACTTAATCCTTACCTCATCTTTGCTATATTTAACATCCTTTATTTTTTTGTAAGGTTTTATCCAAGCAATTCTTTTCCCCTCTTTTTTCCAAAATGAATTATTATTTTTAATAGACTCAGAATATTTTTTTTGATACTGAGATTTATTTGCGAGACTTCTTTTTATCCATTCAGGTCTAGTTTTTATTATTTGTTCATTAGTAGATATCTCTTTTTTTTTACTTTTACTTTTTTTTGTATAATTTTTTTTAACTTTAGATATATTTTTTACTCTTCTCTTTTTTTTTTGAGATTTTTTTTTAGTTTTTTTTTTTTTTGATTTTTTTTTCTTTGGCATATATTTAAAATTTACCCATCTTATTTAAAATCTTCCAGCTTTTAGAGTCAATAGGCATTACGGATAATCTGCTTTGTTTGATTAAAGATAAATGGCTTAAATCCTTACTTTTTTTAATATTCTCTAAACTTACTGGTTTATCTAATTTTTTTAAAAATTTAACTGTTACCGCTACAAACTTTCCAGATTTGTCAGTTTTGTCAATATAATGTTCTCTCACAACTTCTACAATTCCTACTATTTCCTTCCCAATATTTGAATGGTAAAAAAAACATTGGTCCCCTTTTCTCATATTTTTAAGATTTTTGGCTGCTTGATAATTTCTAACACCGTCCCAAGGAGCACCTTTTGTACCAGCTTTTTTTTGCTGATCAATTGACCATACATCAGGCTCAGATTTCATTAACCAATATTGCATTATAATTTTACTCCAGCTCCTTTTAAAAAATTTGCTTTTTCATCTAGTGGCCATCTTGGTTTTGCTGGATAATCTAGACCATTAAATTGTTTTAACTTAAATTTTTCTAAACCTACTATTCCTATCATTGCAGCATTGTCACCACAAAGATCAATTGGAGGAAATATACTTTCATAATTTTTTTCTTCACATAATTTTATTAACATTGACCTAATTTTTTTATTTGCTGCAACTCCACCGGCTACTACAAAAACTTTTTTCTTAAGACTTTTATTTTTTTCAAATTGTTCAAAAGCAATTTTAGTTTTTTTAGATAATATTTCTTCAATGGTCTTTTGAAATGAGGCTGCTAAATCGAATTTTTCTTGCTCAGTCTTAATATTTTTGGTTATTTTTAAAACTGCTGTTTTTAATCCAGCAAATGATAAATTGCACCCACCTTTATTGAAAATTGGTTTTGGCAAATCATATCTTTCAGGGTCACCTTTTTTAGCTAAAATTTCTATTTGTGGACCACCTGGAAATTCGACCCCTAAAAGTTTAGCTGTTTTATCAAATGCTTCACCTAGAGCATCATCGATAGTTGTTCCTAACCTTTTATATTTTCCTAGACTTTGAACTTCAAGATATTGTGAGTGTCCTCCAGATATTAAAAGCAGTAAATATGGATAATCCAACAATGAATTTATTTTTGGACTTAGCGCATGCCCCTCAAGATGATTTACAGCAATAAAAGGTTTGTTTATTATCGAAGCAAAAGTTTTTGCAAAACTTAAACCAACTGATAAACACACAATAAGCCCGGGACCTGCTGTGCAGGCTATTGCATCAATTTCCTCTATTTTTTTTCCACTTTCACTTATTGCTTTTTGAACAATTAAATCAATTTTTTCTATATGAGATCTAGCTGCTAATTCTGGAACAACCCCACCAAAATCTTTATGAACTTCAACCTGACTGGATACAATATTAGATAATACAATGGGTAATCCTTGCTCATTTTCAGATATCAAAGAGGCTGCCGTTTCATCACAACTTGACTCTATTCCAAGAATTAAGGGTTTTTTACTCATTCACATAGTTTTTAATAATTGTACAATCTCAATACAAGTAAGAAATAAATTTATTTATGAGTAAAAAAATTACAATTGGATCAAGAGGTAGTAAGTTAGCTTTACTATATGCTCAAAAAGTAAGAGATAAAATTATCGAAAATACTGATTTTACAGATCAAGATATTGTTATAAAAAAAATAACTACTAAAGGTGATGAGTTCCAAGATGTGAGATTGTCAGAATTTGGAGGTAAAGGATTATTTTCAAGTAACATTGAAAAAGAGCTAAAGCATAAAAATATTGATATAGCTGTTCATGCTCTTAAAGACATGCCAGCTTTAGAAACTCAAGGCCTTACTACAGATTCATTTTTAGAAAGAAACGACCCTAGAGAAATTCTTATTACATTAAGTAAAAAAAGATTAAGTGAACTAAAAATTAATTCTATTATTGGCACTTCTTCTTTTCGAAGAGAATATCAAATAAAGAAAATTAGATCAGATATTCAATGTAAACTTATTAGAGGCAACGTTGATACAAGATTAAAAAAATTAAAAGATGGATTATACGATGCTATAATTTTATCTTACGCAGGAATTAAATTTTTAGAGTTTGATAGTGAAATTTCAGAAATATTTTCTCCAGAAAAAATTATTCCAAGTGCTGGACAAGGAATAATTGCACTCCAATGTAGAGAGGAAGATGAAAAAACAATTTCTATTGTAAAAAAAATAAATCATGATGAAACATTTATGAGAGCGTACAGCGAAAGAAATGTTTTGAAAGTTTTGGAGGGTGATTGTGAAACAGCTGTTGGAGTTTATTCAAAAATAGAGGGAAGTAAAATTACTTTAGAGGCTGAACTTTTTTCTCTAGACGGTTTAGAGAGATTTTATGAAAAAAAAACTGGTAGAATAGAAGATTACGGTGAAATAGGTAAAGAAGTTGGTGAAATTTTAAAATTAAAATCTAATAATTCTTATAAAAGATAATATGCGTATTTTGTTAACAAGACCTTTAGAAGATTGTTCTGAAATGATTATTAAACTTCAATCATTGGGTCATCATGTATCTCATCTCCCGTTATTAAGTGTAGAGAAAATATTTTATGACGAGATTGACTCCACAGATTATAATGGAATCATTTTTACTAGTGCCAATGCTGTAAAATTTTTAAATCTCAATGAAATTAATAAGACAATTAAATGTTTTTGTGTTGGAGAAGTTACTGAAAAAAAGGCAAGAAGCGTAGGTTTCCAAAATACAATTTCTGCGGGTGGAAATGTTTCAAATTTAAAAGAATTAATTATTCAAGACTTTAATCCATCAACTGGAAAGCTACTTTATATAAGTGGAGAAAAAATATCAGTAAATTTAGATCAACAATTATTTAATGAAGGTTACAAAATTAAGAGGATAATAAACTACAAAGTTTATCATAATAAAAATTTTAGCGAACAATTTTTTGAAAGAATTAAAAAAAAATATGCCAGATATTGTTTATATATACTCTCAAAATAGTGCGTATAGTTTTTTGAACTTTATTAGATCTCATCAAATTGAGGGTCTTTGTAAGGATACAAATTTAATGTGTATAGGCGAAAAAACCTCGTCAATATTGAATGAAATTAAATGGAAAAAGATATTTCTTTTTAACCCTGGAGAAGAGGAGTTTTTGTTATATAAAATTTAGTAATGGAAATAATAAATAATTTTTCTGAGATATTTTTATCTGTTTGGAGTAAAGGAATTCTTGGGGTTGATATTTTTCAAATATTGATTGGTATTCTTATATTTTTAGTGTTTCTCGTTTTTAGGGGATTAATAAGTAAGTTAGTTATAAAAAAATTAGAAATTATTTCAAAAAGAACTACGAATAAACTAGACGATACTTTTGTTCGTTCTCTAGAGGGTCCAGCTAGATTTTTACCTATCGTTCTGGGTTTCTTTATAGCGAGCTATTACATGACATTTACATCTGAAGGCAGAGATATAGTGGATACTATTAATAGAACTTTGATAACGATCTTAATATTTTGGGTTATCCACCAAATAATTGAGCCAGTATCTTATATATTAAGTGGATTAGATAAACTTTTAACAAGAGAACTTATCGGATGGATAATTAAATCACTAAAAATATTAATTTTTATATTAGGTTTAGCTGCTGTTCTTGAATTATGGGGAATAAAAATTGGACCAATTATTGCAGGCTTGGGTTTATTTGGAGTTGCTGTTGCTTTAGGTGCACAAGATTTGTTTAAAAATTTAATATCTGGAATTTTAGTTTTGGTAGAAAAAAGATTTAAAATCGGAGACTGGATACAGGTAGAAGGAATTATTGAAGGCATAGTTGAAAAAATCGGTTTTAGATCAACTACAATAAGAAAGTTTGATAAATCTCTTGCGATCATACCCAATTTTCAATTTGCAGAAAATGCTGTCATTAATAATAGTGCTAAAAATAATTGGGCAATTAGCTGGATTATAACTCTTCAATATGATTCGACTGTTGATCAATTGAAAACTATTAGAAATGAAATTGAGGACTATATTAATAGCAGTGAAGATTATGACACTAAAGTTGGTGTAGCAGTAAGAGTGGATAAATTCTCAGATAGCTCAATTGATATGTATGTTCGTTGTTTTACAAAGTCAAATAGTTGGAATGAGTGGCTGGCAGTTAAAGAGAGATTGGCAATTGAAATTAAAAACATAGTAGAGAAGAATAAAGCATCTTTTGCATTTCCAAGTTCATCTATTTACATTGAAAAAAAATGATAGCTATTTTTTATTTGGCTTTACAAATTTTAAAGCTTTACTCTTATGTAGTTATTGCCAATGTAATTATAAGTTGGTTGATTGCATTTAATATATTGAATACTCAAAATAGATTTGTTTATTCAATTTTAGAGTTAACTTATCGCCTAACAGATCCATTTTTAATTAGAATAAGACGTTTTTTACCTAATTTAGGATCTTTAGATATTTCACCCATAATATTACTTCTATTGATTTGGTTTATAGAAATGTGTATGAAACTCTACATCGCACCCTTAATATTTTAGACTTATGATTTTAATAGATGGAAAAAAAGCAGCAGCTGAATTAAGAGAAGAACTTAGAAAAGAAGTAATTGAATTAAAAAATAAACATAACAAAGTTCCAGGCTTAACAGTTATATTGATTGGAGATCTTACACCCAGCCAGATATATGTAAGAAATAAGGAGAAGTCAGCAAAAGAGGTAGGATTAAAATCTGAAGTAGTTAAATATCCAGACTCTGTAGAAGAGAAAGTTATCTTAGATAAAATTGATGAGTTGAACAAAGAAGATAGCGTCTCAGGTATTTTGGTTCAGTTACCTTTACCAAATCATATAGACAAACAAAAGATTATAGAGGCAATTGACCCATCTAAAGATGTAGATGGATTCCATCCAATGAATGTTGGAAACCTTTCGTCAGGCTATGAAAGTTCTGTCCCGTGTACTCCATTAGGTTGTTATTTGTTAATTAAAAAAATTGAGCCAAACTTAAATGGAAAAAAAGCAGTAATAGTTGGAAGATCAAATTTAAATGGTAAACCAATGACACAACTTCTTTTAAAAGAAAATTGCACAGTTACAATTACTCACTCAAAAACAAAAGACCTCAAAGCCGAATGTTTGGAAGCAGATATTCTTGTTGCAGCCGTTGGTATACCTGAACTTGTTAAGGGAGACTGGGTAAAAAAAGATGCAATTGTAATTGATGTGGGTATCAATAAAACAGACAAGGGTATCGTTGGAGATGTTGCTTTTGATGAAGTTTCAAAAAGTGCCAAAGCTTTGACGCCAGTTCCAGGTGGTGTAGGTCCAATGACAATCGCATGTTTATTAAAAAATACCGTAGAGTGTTTCAAAAGATCGCAACTTTAAAGTTACAACCTATTAAATTTTTTGATAATTTATGGTGTGAAGAAACCTAAATATCCTTATAGAATTGCAATTGTATTTTTGATTTTAACAGTCCCTACTATTGGAGCAACCCAACTGGGATGGTACTTATATGATCAACAAACAGGTTTTGATTATGGTATGATAGTTGGTACATTTTCAGTTATATATGCTGCTTGGTTAATGTATGAAAAAAATTGGAGAGAAGAGGAAGAGGATGAGGATTAGATTATGGAAAAATTAATTTTTTTTGGTTTAGTAATTCCAATTTTCCTTTTCGTTTTATATTTGGGTGGTACAGCCATTATGACCGGTTTTAGTGCCAAAGAAGCTAATAGAAAAATTAAAGATGAAGACAAAGATAATATTTCTCCTGACCAACTCAATGATGATCAATCTTTAAGTGAGCAGCTTGAAAAACTTAATAAATTAAAAGAGACTGGTGTTTTGACACAAGAAGAATTTGAGAAGGCCAAAAATAAATTACTAAACAATTAGATTACTTTGTTAGTAATAATAAAGTTGCCCCTGTTATAAATATTAAAATCCCCATAATCTCGATAAAGGTTATATTTTCCTTAAAAAGGTATTTGGATGAAATATAACTAAAAAATATTTCAATTTGACCAACTGCTCTTACAAAAGAAGCCTGAATTAAAGTGAACGCAAAAAACCAAGATAATGTAGCTAAAAAACCAGCCAATCCTGTTAAACAAATTTCAAATTTATTATCATAAAATTTTTTGAATTCTGATTTTTCAAAAATTAGAAGATAAGCCGTCACTGTTGTAGTTTGAATTATCAAAGCAAAAAAAACTGTTGTAAGTGCTTTATCAAAATTAGAAGAAAAATTTTCAAGTGATAGTGCTGCGGCTCTAAAATAGACAACACTAAGACCCAATAAAAGACCTGCACCTAATCCAATGAGTGTTACTTTTGAAAAAAAATTTTTAAGAAATAATTTCACGTCTTTAATCGTTATTACAATTACTCCAATAGTAGCCACTATTATTCCAATAATTCCAAATAAATTTAATTTGTCTTTCAGCAAAATATATTCAAATATAGCAATTTGAATTACTTCTGTTTTGCTCAATGACGTACCAACAACAAAATTTGAAAATCTGAAAAGATATAATAGTGTAATTGTAAACGTAACTTGTAAAATGGATCCTAAAAAAGTGTAAAAAATAAAATTAGTTTGATTCAGAACTTCTGGGACAACATCTAAATTATGAAAAATAAAAAATAATAAAAATGCAAATGGTAAAGCAAAAGCAAACCTAACATATGCCGAGGCAACTAATGAAAGATTTTTATTTAATTTTTTTTGTAAAGACGTTCTTAGATTTTGAAAAAAAGCTGCTAAAATTGTAAAGATAACCCAATTCATAAATTTATTTAGACCAAAGTTTTAATAGAATTAACTACTTAGTTGTATCTAAAAAAACTACTTTTTTTCCATTAACCAAAGAGCATCTGCACTTAAAAAGTAAATTTTCCCATTACTTGGATGTACTTGAACATCCCTTATTCTTCCAATTTTATCCTTAAAAATAATATCTTCCCTCACATTTGAAGTGTCATCAAATATTAATTTTCTTAACGATTTGTCTTTAAGCGAGGTAATAAGGGCATGTCCATTCCACTCATTAAATTCTTTACCTTTATAGATTGTTATCGCGCTTGTTGCGATAGACGGAACCCAATAATGTATTGCTTTTGTAAACCCCGGTTTCCATTTAGGCCCGATTGGAATACCCGAATAGTTTGTTCCACCCCATCCTAAAATCTTCCATCCATAGTTTTCACCTATTTTTGCCTCACCAAACCAATCACCCCCTCTAGCTCCATGATTGCTCATATAAATTTTTCCGTCATATGGAGACAAAGTTAAACCTTGAGGATTTCTGATTCCAATTTGATAAATTTCTGGAAGCCAATCGGATTTACCTTGAAATTTTGGATTATCTTTTGGGATACTTCCGTCAATATTAATTCTAATAATACTGCCAGGATGTTTAGTAGGATCTTGTGCAATCATACCCTCTCCTCTTTCACCAGCAGATGCAAACAGAAAATCATCTTTTATAGCTAAACGTGATCCAAAATGATATCCAGAGTTAATAGGTGGATTTGCTTGAAAAATATTTTTAAATATAAAATCTTTTTTGTTAAATTTTGATTTTGCTATTGAAGTGCTTGTTTTTCCATCACCCCTATTTTCAGAATATGAAATATATACAAAATTGTTTTTATAAAGAACATCTAACAAACCACCTTGGCCATGCTCTAAAAAATTAAGGTTATGATTAATATTAGAAATTTTTTTTGTGTTTAGATTAATTAATTTGATTGATCCACTTTTCTCTGTGATCAATAACTCATTATTATTAATAAAAGTTGAACCCCAAGGACCTTTCAAATCGATAATTTTTTTAAAATTAAATTCTTCCGCAACCAAATTGGTTGCTACAAATAAAACTAAGAATATTGTTACGACTATGCTTTTCACTTTAGGAAAGTTTTGATCTGCCGCCATCAACAGCTATAATCTGACCGGTAACCCAAGAGCTATCGTCAGTAATAAGAAACTTTGCCAGTGAAGCTGAGTCTTTACCTTCACCTAACCTCTTTAAAGGATGTGCTTTAGCTATCCCATCCGCTAACGCTTTATTTTTTAACATTGGTTCTGCAATTTTTGAATTTGTTAAGCTTGGAGCAATACAGTTTACTCTTATATTTGGTGCAAATTCTGCAGCTAAAGAAACTGTCAATCCCTCAACAGCCGCTTTTGTAGATGCTATTATTGCGTGATTAGTAAATCCTCTTTGAGCAGCTACAGTTGAAAATAGAACTACTGATCCTTTATTTTTTTTTAAACTTTCTTGATAACCTTTAATGACCTCAACTGCTGAATAGAGATTTAATTTCATACACTTATCAAAATCTTCTTCTGTAACCATCCTTAAAGGTTTTAAATCTATAGAACCTACACAGTAAGCAACACCTTTAACTTCTTGAATGTCATTTTTAACTTTTTCTATAAAACCGTTTTCCAAAACATTAGCTATTGTAAAAGTACAACCTAATTTATCAGAAATATTCTTTGTTTCGGTTTCGCTTCTCCCAACTAAATGCACATTAAATCCTGAATTTACCATTTGTTCGGCCAAGCTAGATCCAATTGAACCTGTCGCACCAAAAATTAGATATTTTTCTGACATAAAAAATTTTATTAGTTATATTTAGCTATGAACTTATTCTTTATACTGGGAAATCAATTATTTCCATCAAAATACTTAGATCGCTTCAAAAAAGACCATCTATTTTTCATGGCTGAAGATTATGAATTGTGTACTTATGAAAAGCATCATAAACAAAAGATACTTCTTTTCTTATCTTCCATGCGGTCACATGCTGAAAGTCTTAAAAAGGATAAATTTAAATTAGAATATATTAAAATTGAAGACAAAGAATTTAAGGATGATTATTTAAAGAAATTAAAGAAAGTTATAATTTCAAAAAAGATAAAAGAAATTTCAAGCTTTGAGGTTGAGGATAAATTTTTTGAAAAAAAAATAAATCAATTCATTAAAAAAGAAAAAATAAAGTGGAATATTATACAAACTCCAATGTTTTTAAATTCGAGAGAGGAATTTAAACAATATTTATCGAAATCAAAAAAACCCTTTATGGCAACCTTTTATAAGGATGTTAGAAAAAAATCAGGAATATTAATAGGCTCAGATGGAAACCCAATAGGAGGTAAATGGAGCTTTGATGAGGATAATAGAAATAAATTACCAAAAAATATTTCTATTCCAAAATTTCCAAAAATTAATGAAACAAACCACACAAAAAAATTAAAACCAATTATTGAGAAATTATTTAAGGATCATCCTGGTAAAACAGACAATTTTTGGCATGCAACAGAATATAATGACGTCATTAAGCTTTTAAATTTTTTTATAAAAGAAAAATCGAATTTATTTGGCGATTATGAAGATGCAGTTGACCAAAAGGATAATATTTTATTTCATAGTGCTTTAAGTCCTTATATTAACTTAGGTCTGATCACACCTGAGTTGATTATCAAAAAAGTTCTCGACTTTCATAAAAGTAAAAAAATTAAATTGAATTCTTTAGAAGGTTACATACGCCAAGTAATTGGTTGGAGAGAATTTATGAGAGGAATTTACCAAAGTTACTCGAATGAGATGGAAACTGGAAATTTTTTTAATCAAAATAAAAAAATGAAAAAATCCTGGTATGATGGAACAACTGGTTTACCACCACTCGATTATGCAATTAAAAATGCGCTTAACCACGGATGGTCTCATCACATTGAAAGACTGATGATTTTATCCAACATCATGAACCTTTGCGAAATAAAACCTGTTATGGTTTACAAATGGTTTATGGAAATGTTTGTAGACTCCTCTGACTGGGTTATGGTCCCTAATGTTTATGGAATGGGATTATTCAGTGATGGTGGGATATTTGCAACCAAACCTTATATCTGTGGATCTGCTTATTTTATGAAAATGATGGATTTTAAAAAAGGAGACTGGTGTAATACAATGGATGGTCTTTATTGGAGATTTATTGACCGAAATAGAAAATTTTTTTTGAAAAATCCTAGGTTATCCATGATGGTTAGAATTTTTGATAAAATGAAAACTGATAGGAAAAAATTAATTCTTCCTGCTGCAGAAAAATTTATTAAACAAAACACAGTTTAGTGAGAAAAGAAAATCTTCCTTTTAAAATCTGTATTATTTGTAAAAGACCTTTCACTTGGAGAAAAAAATGGAAGCTGAATTGGGAGAGGGTTAAGTATTGTTCAAAAAGATGTTCTAGCAAAAAAATATGAATTTAGGAAAATTCAAATGGAAAAGTAGAATTTTACTTATTTCTACCCCAAATTATAAGGATAAAATTTATATAGAGGCGAAAAAAATATATCAAGATAAAATAAAAGATTTTCATAAAAGATATGTAAAATTAATTTGTAAAATTAATAAGAACGAAAAATTTTCTATCAATCTAATTGGTTTTGATGGAAAATCTAAAAAGATAATGGATAAACTTAATTACAAATTAATGTTTAAAATCATAGATAAAATGCCACTAAGTAAAAAATCTAGACCTATAAATTTATCTCTTTACTCAGATTATAATCCCAAAACCACCACTCAAGGTTTGGGATTTAAAAATAAGGAAAAAGCCCTTTATACAATTAAAACTATTAAAAATCGTTCAAGTAAGTATCAGGTGAATGTCATTGCAACCATGTTGGGTAGAGCAAAGAACCATCCTAACAAAACTAAAGATATGGAGGATGCTATAAAAATATTTAGTGATTGGATGGAAAAATATAAAAGTAAAAAAAGTGAGAATTAAGATGATAAAATATTTAAAAAAAATAGCAGTTTTATTTTTTCTGTTAATCCCAAATAGTCTATTTGCTGATTTTTTTGAGGATATAACAAACCAAATTGTTGATAATCCCAAAAGACTTAGCTATGGAGTTTCTGTAACTGATGTAAACCAAGATGGAAATTTTGATTTTGTAGTCACAGGATTTGGTTATTTGAATTTAGCTTTATCATATGAGAATGGAAAATTAATTAATATTGTAAATCAAAAAAAATTTACAGATGAGTTTAGGAGAACTATTGGGGTCGCTGCATGCGATATAGATAAAGATGGATACGAAGAAATATATTTTCTTAATACTGATACATATAGTGGTACAAAAAAATATTCAGATAGACTTATCGATTTAGAAAAAGATAAGTATGTAGATTTATTTGAAATTGGAAAAAATCAGAGAGATCTTAATTTAACTGCTGGCAGATCAGTTGTCTGTGTCGACAGAAAAGGTGATGGAAATTATGGTGTTTATGTTGCTAATTATGGAGGACCAACTAGATTTTATGAATATAGTGACGAGATAATAGTTGATAAATCTGTTCAATTAAATCTTGCACAGGTCACTGGTGGTCGAGCTGTTGTAGCTGGACATATTATTTCTGATAAAATTGATGTGTTTGCAGCTAATGAAAGAGGAGCAAATTTTTTATATAAAAACAATGAGGGTAAATTTTTAGACGTTGCAAACGAATATAGAGTTGAAGATTTTCTTCAAAATGGGAGAGGAACTGCTTTGTCTGATATTTATTATAGAGGACGATTGGACATTTTAAATGGAAATTGGGGAGGATTTCACAGAGCCTATGTGTTAAAGGATAATATCTTTCAAGATATAGCCAAGCCACCTTTTGATGAGCCATCAAGAATAAGAACTGTTATTTCAGCTGATTTAGATAATGATGGTTATGATGAAGTCTTTATGAACAACATTGGTGAACCTAACAAACTTTTTAAAATATTAGATAATGGTGTGATTGAGCAAATACCATTAGATGTTGGTTTAGAGCCAAATGGATATGGAACTGGAGCAGCAGTTGCTGATATAGATAATGATGGTGTTCTAGAGTTATTAGTTTCACATGGAGAAAGTTTTGATCAGCCATTGTCCTTGTATAAAGCAAAAGTAAATCCTCAAAATAAATATTTAAGAATAAAACCTTTAAATAAATATGGTGCGCCTGCAAGAGGAGCAACAGTGACATTAATTTCAAATTTGAGAAAACATTCTAAAACAATTGACTCTGGATCTGGTTATCTTTGCCAAATGGAGCCAGTAGCTCATTATGGAATTCGGGAAAATGAAAAAAATATAAAAATTCAGGTTAGGTGGACTAATGGTGAAACCGAAACGATTTCTATAAAAAAATTAAACGAAACAATTGTTTTAAATCAAAAATAACTAATTTAAAGGTTGCAGAACTCTATTTATAAAATGGATTACACCATTTGGAGCTTCAACATCAGCTGTTACAACTTCAGCCTCATTTATATATACAATTCCATTAACCTTTTTAATCGTTATCTCTTCACCATTAATTGCTTTAATTTTTATTTCACCGTTTATTTCTGAAGAAGTTATCTTTTTTGAAAAAACATGTCTTCCTAAGATGTTTATTAGTTTTTCTTTATTCTCTTCTCTTAAGAGGCCGTAATATGTTTGTGCACTAATTGCAGCAAATGCATCATCTAATGGTGCGAAAATTGTAAATGGTCCGTCGCCTTCAAGATTTTTATTTAAACCCGACTTAGTTAGTGTTTCATTTAATTTAGTAAACTTGCCAGTCTCATTAAGTTGATTAATTATATTTGCAAATGTAATCGTTGGTACGAAAACCATTATTAGTAAACAGATAATTGAACTAATTTTTTTCATTTGTTTTAAATATATAAAAATTAATAATTTAAAAGGTTAATTTAGTGCGACAAATGTTTAAACAAAAACTACATATTGTTTATATTTAACACTAGAAAGTTACAACTATTAATCTAGACTGAATTTTAACCATAAATTTTAATCTAAATAAATGAGATTTTTAAAAAATATAATTAAGACATCGGTCATTATTGCTCTAGTTTTGTCTTTTTCAAATATCTCAAATTCATCAGAAAAAAACTATTACAAAGATTTGATTAATGACTGGTCAATAATATTTCCTGATAAAAATAGAAATGCTGCAGGCCCAAAATTCTTTAAATACATAATTGATAAAGATATTACTTATAAGGATTTTATTGAGTACAACAAATTATATTGTGCTGTATCTGGCTCATTAATTGATCCTAATAGTCAGCCAGATTTCATATTTGTTAACGAAAGAAAAACTAAAAATAAGATTTGTGGTAGCTACTATAAATGCTGCATCCCATGTTCATGTGATATTATGAAATACTCTGAGGTTCAAAAAATGAAACATAAATTTAGTGATGGTGTAAAAGAGTTTTTTGTTTTTACAATTAAAAATCCCTGCAAAAAAAAAGACTTTCCAAATAGAGTAAATAAAGATTATTTTTGTGATGGTGATAAAATTAATGATAAACAAGTCTACAGCATCAAAGATCGAATAGTAATAGGTTTACTACATAATGGGAAAAGCTGTGAAAAGGACGAGATAGATTTTGTAAAAAGTCATCAGATAACTGGAAGATTTTGCGAATTTAGAAATAATACCCCTATAGAAAATTTAGAAGCTGGTATGGGTGATATTTTTATAAAACTTGCAAGATAATTTTTTATGGGAAAGAAAATCAAAAAAAGAAAAAAAATTAAAAAAAAAAATCCAATAGCAAAATTGTTAAGTTCACCAATGTTAAGAAATAAAATAATAAAAAATGAAAAAAAAATTTATAATAGAAAAAAGTTTAAATTGGAGAATGAATAAAATTTAACCTTAATTAAAAGTTGAAATTATTTTGGGAATGTAATTCTTAAAATTAAAAAAACCTTTATTACAATATTGCCAAGAATACTGATCTAGTTTTCTATACAGAAAATCAAATTTTAAACTATTTGAATTTAAATAATCGAGGCTTTCACCAACATTTGGATATAACGCGATAACTCTCTCATCTATATTTTTAATTTCATTTATATCTATTGTTTCACAACTTATGGACTTATCATTTAATCTTTGTTTTTGGTCATCAATTAAAAGTGATTTAAATTTGATAACATTTTCACTTAATTTTATAGATCTAGTTTCATTTTTATTTGAAATTATATAAATCTTTTTAAATTCATTATTTTTGAAATCACTAGCTTCAAAAGATAAATTATTTTCAAAAATTAGAAGATTTCTATCATCTAAATTTTTATTACTAAAATCTTGTTTGACAATTGAGTAAGTTTTTTCTGAAACCTTTGGGAAAGCGTTCTCATTTAACTTAATATTATTAAATCTATTATTTGTGAATTTTTTAATATTCCATTCACTGGCTAGATAATGTTTTCCTTGCGTTTGAATCCCAGCTACCCATCTCCAACCAAGAGTGTTAGACGCAGTATCTCCATCATAAAGGTGTTGCATAAAAAATTCTGCTCCTAACTGCCAGGGCAACTCCAAAGTAAAAATCCAAATACTTGCAAACCACATTCTTGTATGATTATGTAAATAGTTGTTTTCTTTGAGTTCATTTACCCAGTAATTAAAACACTCAATATTTGTTTTTCCTTCAATAGCGTTATTATAGTTTTGGTTATCCTTAAAATTTTCTTTAATTTTATTCAATTCAATCAAATAATCTGTCCAAACATTTGGTCTTAATTCTAACCAGCCTTTCCAATACGTTCGCCACAAAACTTCTTGAATAAATTTTTCATTTTTTGAAAAAGAAAATTTGCTAAGTGATTTTTCAATTATTTCTCTTTCGTTTATTACCCCATGGGTAATGTAAGGAGATAAACAGGATACATTGGTTCTCTTTTCTGGTCCAAAATCAAAATTTCTTAATTTAGAATATTCAGCAAGATTTTCCTCAACAAAATTGTTTAATTTATTTAAGGCCGCAGCCCTAGAGGCATCAAACTTCATTTTTATTTATTTTGATTTTTTTTTCTTAAGACCCAGTTTATCACTATGTCTTAATCTAAGAATAACAATTGCACCTGCTATCAGCACTATAGCGATAGCTTCATAAACTAATGCTGTTGGATCCATTTCTTTTCCCTGAAGAATTATAAATCGCGCTAAAGCAGTAATAGCTATCAAAAGTGGTAGTGTAATGCTTATTGATTGTTGGTTCCAAAAAACTCGCACCATTGCAAGTACTTCTAGGTAAAGAAACATTAATAGTAAATCAGCTAAAGTAACTGACCTGTTTTCAAACATTTTATATATCTCTATACCCACTGCAATTACTGTACTTACTAAAATAATAACCATTAAAATAAGTTGTAAATTTTTAGCTACTTTTTCCATTATTTGTCTTTACTAAATGGCAACCATTTTTCAAATACAGATTTTGATGAACCATCATATGGTATTGAATAAGAGTAGGGGTTTGGACTTGTTAGAACTTCAATTCCTTTAGAAAATACGAATATAAATACGATCACAAAAACGAGGACCATTATTTTAAAGGGGTCAAAATTTTTTGTTTTAAAAACACTAGATGAATTTTCTTCAGCCCTGTGAAAATGTTTAAAGGTCATATACACAGCAAAGATCAAACCAATATGAGCTAAAAAAAGTCCAGTCCAACCAAATACAAAAGTTGTATATGAAAATACGTATAAACTAAAAACTGTTGTCCAAATAAAGCTTAAAACTAATAAAATTTGCAATCTGACTGTTTTAGGAAGTGAACGGAGATCATTTTTACTATCATCAAACAATATGTTTGCTGTATCTCTCATCCAATTTTTAATCGATTCCATGATTCTAAGATATAACTAAAAATAAATTTAACAAACCATAAATTGTCCTAAAACTTGACAATATTAGAGTTTTTTCTTGTGATAATTAATAAATCTTTCAACATTAGATTTATTGAACGTTTTATTTTCCTCAAAAGAAACTTTTTTCATTGAGTACGCAGTACTCTTTGTAATTCTAGATAGGATAGTAATATTCCCTTTGTATAGTTTAAGTTTTACAGATCCATTTACCTTATTTCTTTTTTGATCAATAATTTTTTGTAATTTAAATCTTTCTTTTGAGTACCAATAACCATTGTAAATTAATTCTGCGTATCTTGGCATGATCGAGTCCTTCTTGTGCATCGTTTCTTTATCCAATGTCACTGACTCGATAGCTCTGTGGGCGTGAATCAAAAGTGTTCCACCTGGTGTCTCATAAACTCCTCTTGATTTAATTCCAAGAAACCTATTTTCAACTAGGTCAACTCTTCCTATGCCATTTTTTCCAGCAATAAAATTTAATTTGGTAAGAATGTTTTCAGGATTTAATTTTTTTCCATTTATTCCAACAGGGTCACCATTTTTAAAATTAATTGAAATAAAAGTTGGTTTATTTGGTGCTTTTTCAGGAGAGGTTGTTCTTTGGAAAATAAATTCTGGAGCTGAATTTTTTGGATTTTCTAAAACCTTACCCTCAGTTGAGGTATGAAATAAATTATCGTCGACAGAAAAAGGGGGTGCACCTTTTTTATCTTTTGGGATGGGTATCCCATGTTTTTTTGCATAACTTATTAAATCATTTCTGGATCTCAGTTTCCAAATTCTCCAAGGAGCAATAACTTTTATCTTTGGACCAAAATAATGATAACCTAGCTCAAATCTGACCTGATCATTACCTTTTCCTGTTGCTCCATGAGATACTGCAAACGCTTTAAATTTTTTTGCTATTCTTATTTGGTCTTTTGCAATTAATGGTCTTGCTATGGAAGTTCCTAATAAGTAAACCCCTTCGTAAACCGCGTTACCTCGTATCATTGGAAAAACATAGTCTTTTACGAAAATATTTTTTAAATTTTTAATTATAATCTTTTTAACACCAAATTTTTTAGCATTATTGATTATCTTTTTTCTATCAATCTCTTGTCCTATATCAGAAGTGTAACAAATTACTTCTGCACTATAATTTTCTTGAAGCCATTTGAGAATTATAGATGTATCTAAACCTCCTGAATAAGCTAAAACAATTCTTTTTTTTGATTTCATTAATTAACTGCAAGCTTTTTTTGCAGAATTATAAGCTTTAGTAAATCCCAACAATGAATAATGATCTATGGTTTGAGATCCTTTTTCATTATAGCCAGTAACCATAATTCTTGATCCTTTCTTCATAACCTTAACCATTATCTTTTCTTTTTTACCGCTTGTCATCCAAGCAAAACCTTGTTGTTTGATATCAAATTTAAATTTATTATTTCCTGATGTTGCTAAAACAGAATTGTTTTTGTTAAATTCATATCCAGCAGTTGCACTAATCTCATTAGAAATTTTTTCATTTGGTCTGAAGGTAACAAATAATCTGGCATCTCTTTTATTTGTTTTTGGTGCCTGTAAAACTGGAATTGACTGAGCAAAACAAACTTTTCCAGAACTTTCTTGGACTACTAAAGTTTCCCAATCTTTGAATTTACCAACCTTTTTAATATCTGCTAAACTAATCGTAATAGGAATGATTAAAAATAGAAACGTGAAGATAAATCTTTTAATTATGGACATGGGTTAGGGTATTTTTGTTGAATTTTGTTAATATCATTAATTATATCACTGTTTAAATTTACATTTACACTTTCTATGTTTGTTTTCAACTGTTCCATTGTGGTTGCTCCAATAATAACGCTTGTGGTAAAATGTTGAATTTCACAGAATTTTAAAGACATTTGAGTAAAATCTAAATTATATTTTTTCGAAATTTTATAATATTCATCGATAGCTTTTTGACCATTTTCATTTTTATATCGATTAAAATTTTTAAATAGTTGCATCCGAGATTTTGCTGGTAGTTTATTATTTCTATATTTTCCAGTTAAATATCCAAACGCTAATGGAGAGTAAGCTAATAAGCCGCTTTGCTCCCTTACAGAAATTTCTGCTAAACCAACTTCATAAGTTCTATTGAGTAAATTATATGGATTTTGTACTGACATCATTTTTGGAAGCCCTTTCAACTTTGAGAGTTCAAGAAATTTAGATAGACCCCAGGCAGTTTCATTTGATAAACCTACATATCTAATTTTACCTTGTTCAATAAATTTTTTTAAACTTTCCAAAATTTCTTCAAAAGGTGTCCAATTTTTATCATTTTCATCATGTTCATAACCATAATCACCAAAAAAATTTGTATTTCTTTCAGGCCAATGAAGTTGATATAAGTCAATATAGTCGGTTTTTAGTCTCTTTAAACTCTCATCTAAAGCTTCTATAATCTTTTTTTTACCAAAACTATTTCCACCACCCCTAATATATTTGTTTGATGTATTCCCGCAAACTTTTGTAGCCAAAACAATTTCATTTCTTTTTTTTGTTTTCTCAAACCAATTACCAATTATTCTCTCAGTTTCCCCATACGTTTCCTCTCTCATTGGAATTGAATATATTTCTGCTGTATCCCAAAAATTTACTCCTTGGTTTAAAGCAAAATCCATTTGTTCAAAACCTTCTTTTTCTGAGTTCTGTTCACCCCAGGTCATTGTACCGAGACAAATTGTGCTTACATTTAGATCAGTATTTCCTAATTTTTTGTAATTCATTACTATTTTAAAGTATTAGTCATTTATTGTTTTTTTGATATCTTGAATAATTAATAAAAGATTATATATATTTCAGCATGGAATTTAATAAAAAAGGTATCTTAGGAAGAGCTAAACAAGCTGCTCAACAATCAGCTACAGCAACAGTTACAGATGAAGGTTTAAGAGCTTACATGCTTAAAGTATATAACTACATGGCAACTGGAATTCTTCTGACAGGTATAATTGCACTTGTGACTTTCAAAATGTCTGTTGTGACTGATAGTTCAGGGTCTATAATTGGATTAACTCAAATGGGTAACGCAATCTATATGTCAGGGTTAAAATGGTTGGTTATGTTAGCTCCTCTTGGAGTAGTATTTTATATGAGTTTTGGAATAAATAAAATGAGTGCATCAAAAGCTCAAACAACTTTTTGGATTTTTGCTGCGTTAATGGGTTTGTCGCTTTCATCAATTTTATTAGTTTATACTGGCATGAGTATCACAAGAGTATTTTTCATTTGTTCAGCTACATTTGGAGCAATGAGTATATATGGTTACACCACTAAAAGGGACTTAACAAAATTAGGATCTTTTTTAATGATGGGTTTAATTGGAATAATCATCGCCTCAATAGTTAATATATTTATGAAGTCTTCAATGATGTATTTCGTAATTTCTATTTTAGGTGTTTTAATTTTCGTAGGACTTACGGCTTACGATACACAAAAAATTAAGAATATGTATGCTGCTAGCGACACTGGCGAATTAATGGGTAAAAAAGCTGTAATGGGTGCATTAACGCTTTATTTAGACTTTATTAATTTGTTTATTATGTTGCTTAGACTTTTTGGTCAAAGAAGATAATTAAAGTTTTTTCCAATTAATATTTCTTAACAAACTATCTAAATCAGAAGAATTTCTGATGATTTTTCCGTTAGTATCAGTAATTAAATATTTAAGATTTTTATTTTTTGGCTTAAAATTTTTGCAGATCTTATACAAAGCATTTTCAGTAGTATTTTTAAAAACACTAAAACCAACTTGTTTACTTGAAATATTAAGCCCATAATCTCTCCATGATCCTTCAGAGACCATTTTTGCATACAGGTCTAAAATTATCTTTAATTCATTTTTCTCAAAGAAATGTTTTTCTTCAATAGTCTTTTTATTAACATTATTGATTATCAAACGTAAATTATTACTCATTTGTTTTATATTTATTTATTAAACTTATTTGAAAAGCAGTAAATATAAATGTAATTGGTAATAGTCCCCAAACTTTAAAGTTTACCCAAAATTCCTCAGATTGAGTTCTCCAAACTATTTCGTTAAGTATTGCAAGGCCAAAGAAGAAATATATCCATCTTTTATTTAACACTTCCCAACCTTCATCTGTTAGTGATATAGATTTGCTCATTAATTTTTTTAAAACAGGTTCATTTGTGAAGTGTCTTCCAAATATCAAAGCAAATGCAAAGAGAATATTTATAATTGTTGGTTTAATATAAATAAAAACTGGGTTGTTAAAGTAAATTGTTAAGCCACCAAAAAAAGTAATTAAAACTCCGCTTAACAAAGTAACCTTTGGTATCTTTTTTTCTAAAAACCATACGATTGATAATGCTATTATTGTCGCAATAATAAATGGGGGAATGGCAATTTTTAAGTCTTTTCCACTATCGTAGTAGTAGTAAAAAAAAATTACTAAAGGTCCAAAATCTGTCAGAAACTTTAAAAATGATTTGTTCACAAGTAAGATATTAACACAAATAATATTTTCGTAAAAACTTTTAATTTTTCTTATTGATTTTTAATTTTAAATACCCATACTAAACATAATGGCAATTCAAAAAGCTAAATTCTCAATTGGCGATATTGTAAAACATAAACACTTTGACTTTAGAGGTGTAATTTATGATGTTGATTTTGAGTTTAATAATTCTGAAGAATGGTACCAATCCATTCCAAAAAACGTAAGACCAAGAAAAGACCAACCTTTTTATCATCTATTAGCAGAAAATGATGAAATCACTTATGAGGCATACGTTTCTGAGCAAAATCTTCTAGTTGATAATTCTGATGAACCAATAAAACATCCTTTAATTGAAGAAATTTTTTCTGGAAAAAAGGGTTCTAGCTATTTCAAGCTATCTAACTAAATAAATCACTTTTTTAACACATTTAGCTCAAACCTTTGACACAGCAATTTGCTTCTATGAATTAATTCTGATCAAGGGTGCTACTTATTTACCCTTCGTTATTATCTCCCTCTAGCATTCTTGATCAGGCGGTTTTTTCATAATAAAGATAATCTCATATATGTTTAAATATTTTGAACCAAATAAAATCTTTTCGATAACATCAAAAGCCCCCAAGTATGTTTTATTTTTGTTTATTGTCATTCTTTCGATAGGATTAACAGAAGCATTAATATTATCTCCTGAGGATTACAAACAAAGTCACTCTGTCAGAATTATGTATGTTCATGTTCCAGCAGCTTGGATTTCGTTAGGAATTTTTTCCGCTGTTACTTTTTTATCTATAGTTGGATACATTTTTAAAATAAGAAATTTTTTTTTAATTGCAAAAAGTTTGGCACCCTCTGGATTAGTATTTAATATAATAGCTCTTGTGACTGGCTCAATATGGGGGAAACCTACCTGGGGAACATGGTGGGCTTGGGATGCAAGAATTACCTCTATGTTAATATTAGCACTATTTTATTTAATGTATGTTGTTGCGTGGAGAATATTTGAAGATGATGATAAAGTATTTAAAGTCACATCAATTATCGCAATTTTGGGAATAATTAATGTTCCAATAATTAAGTATTCGGTAGATTGGTGGAATACATTACATCAACCAGCTTCAATTAACATTCTATCGAAGTCATCAATTGACGTTTCAATGCTCTTCCCTTTATTGACAATGACTGCGGCATTTGCCCTATTTTCTCTACTGATTTTTTTAATGAAATATAACACAGAACTGATAAAAATTAAAAATAAAGGGTTAGATAGATTATGATTGAAAGTTTATTTTTTATGGATGGATATGGACAGTATGTTTGGTCAGCGTTTTCATTTACCTTAATAAGTTTTTTGGCACTTTTTTTAGTTATCAAAATTCAATACAACAAAGAAAAGAATAAATTTTTAGCTAAATTTGGATCTTTAAATTCTGAGAAAGCAGCTTTTGCAAAATCTCAAAGTATAAATAAAGAAATTTTGTCAAATACTTCAAATATTTAACTTTTGAAACATGTATGGGCGTAAAGTTAAATTAAGATTTTTTTTCGTATCATTAATATTAGCAACTTTAGCGTTATCAGTTTTTTTATTAATTAAGTCTTTAGAGGAAAACGTTATTTTTTTTAAGTCTCCAACAGAAATTAAAACTTTGAGTGAAATTAGTAAAAAAAAAATTAGAATAGGCGGAATGGTTAAAAAAGACTCCATAAATGTAATTTCAGAAGAAATAAAATTTATTGTTACAGATTTTAAAAATGAAATAAATGTTGTTTATTCTGGAGTAGTGCCTAATCTTTTTAGTGAGGAGAAAGGTGTTGTTGCCGAGGGATATTTAAAAGATAAAAATTTTTTTTTAGCTACAAAAATTTTAGCTAAACATGACGAAAATTATATGCCACCAGAAGTTAAGGCTGCATTAGAGGAGAAATAATTTTGGCAAGTTTAATAGGTTCTTATTCGTTAAGTTTTGGACTTTTTTTTTCAGTTTTTATTATTTTTTTTTCATTTAGAAATTTAAGAGATACTGAAATTTTAGACAAAAAAATAGTATCTTTTACATTTATTCAATTTTTTTTTGTGGTGATAAGTTTCCTCGGATTAATTATATCTTTTGTTAATTCAGATTTTAGTAATGAAACTGTTTTTAACCACTCTCATACTACCAAACCATTATTTTATAAAATCTCAGGAACTTGGGGTAATCATGAAGGTAGTTTACTGTTATGGTTACTAGTATTAACTTTATTTATTTCAATTTTTTTGATTAAATCAAATCAACAGCCAAAAAAATACAGAATTTTTACTTTATTGTTTCAACAAATAATAATTATTGGCTTTTTTGTTTTTTTGATCAAAACCTCAAGTCCATTTAATTATATTTTTCCAAAACCAAATGAGGGTTTAGGCTTGAACCCAATTTTACAAGATCCTGCTTTAGCAATTCATCCACCAATTTTATATTTAGGTTATGTAGGTTCTTCGATAATATTCTCATCTGCCCTTGCTGCAATGGTCACATCACATGTTTCAAAAGAGTGGGCAAAACATATTAAAAGATGGGTTTTAGTATCATGGTTTTTTCTTACAATAGGAATTTTGCTTGGATCTATTTGGGCATACTACGAATTAGGTTGGGGAGGTTTTTGGTTTTGGGACCCGGTTGAAAATGTTTCTTTAATGCCATGGTTTGCACTAACAACTCTACTTCATTGTATATTGGTTCTAGAAAAAAAAAAAATATTAACCTCATGGGCCATGATACTCGCAATAGCAACTTTTGCTTTAAGTATGAGTGGTACTTTTTTAGTTAGATCTGGAATTTTAAATTCGGTTCATACATTTGCTAATGATCCAGAGAGAGGTTTATTCATTTTAATTTTTCTTTTTACACTTATTTTTTTGTCTATTTTTATTTTTATTTTTTTTCATTCAGAGGAAGAAAAAATAGAAAATAATTTTTTTTGGCTTAGCAAGGAGACATCTATTTTAGTTAATAATTGGTTTATGATGTACTTTTTATCAGTTGTTTTAATAGGAACAATTTATCCAATATTTTTAGAGGTTATAACTGCAAATAAGATATCTGTTGGACCACCTTTTTATAATAAACTTATAATACCTTTCTTAATACCATTTTTACTCGCTATGGCAATTGGACCAAAACTAAATTGGATTAAATCAGATCTTAAGGATAAGTTTTATATGATCACATTTTTTATAGTATCGTTTTTGTTATCAGCACTAATAATCAAAGAATTTGATATTAGTTTTCTAATTAATACAATTTTGGTTACTTCCGCTTTTTTTTTGTTTTTCTCTACTTTAAGAGAATTTTTTATCAAAAGATTAAAAAATTTATCTCAAAACATTGCACATTTTGGATTCAGTTTATTAATTTTAAGCATTTTATTTAATAATATTTTTTCTAATGAAATAATCACTAATTTGAAAATTGGGGAAACTTTTAAGTCTGAAAAATTTACAATAAATTTTGAAAATGTTGATCAAGAAGATGAGAAAAATTTCAAGGCAATCATAGGAAAATTTAAAGTTTTATATACTGATGGTTCATCAGATATTCTTAATCCTGAGTTAAGGATATATAATCAACCAAATATTATAACAAGTGAAGCTGACATTAAGACAAACTTACTTTCAGATAAGTTTATGACAATGAATTATGTTCAGAACCAAGAATATTTTAATATTAGATATCAAGATAAGCCTTTTATGATTTGGATATGGATTTCAGTAATATTAATTAGTTTTGGTGGTCTTCTAAGTTTTTTTAAAAAAAGATATGAAATCTAAAATCATTTCAATAGCTTTAATTTTATTTTTTTTAACTACTTTTGTGATTTTCTTTAAAGGTCTAAAAAATTCAAATTTATATACTCCCATCTTGAGTCAGGAAAAAGAAGTCCCATCCTTTGAGATAAAATCTTTTGAGAATAATACAAAAATTATCTCAGAAAAAATTTTTAGGGGTAATAAATACTATTTGATGAACATCTGGGCATCATGGTGTATTCCTTGTCGAGACGAACATAAATTTTTAATGAAATTAAAAAAAGATAAAAAAATAGAATTAATAGGATTCAATTATAAAGATAACTTTAAAAATGCTACAAGTTTTTTAAAAGATCTGGGAAATCCTTATAATATAATTGTTTCAGACAAAGATGGTATTGCATCGATTAATTGGGGTGCTTATGGAGTTCCGGAAAGTTTTTTGATATATGAAAATAAAATTATTAAAAGATTTATTGGACCGATTAATAATGAGGATTTATTAGAGATTAAAAAAATAATTAGATGAGATTTGTTTATATATCTTTAATTGTAAGCATTATTCTAAATTTTAACTTCCTAAAGGCGGATGAAATTAAAACTGAAAATAAAATAGCAAAAAATTTGAGATGTTTAATTTGTCAGGGTCAATCTGTATATGATTCAGATTCTGAATTTGCAATAAGTCTAAAATTATTGATTAAAAATAAAATTCAAGAGGGTATGAGTGAAGATCAAATATACGGTTTTTTAAAAACAAAATATGGAGAATGGATATTGTATGATCCTGTTTTCAATAGAAATACTTATTTTTTATGGTTATTGCCTATCTTGATATTCTTGGCAGGGGGTGCCATAATCATTAAAAAGTTTTATAACAAAAATAATCTAGATTAAATAATATGATTTTAAAAAAAATTTTTTTAGTTTTATTAATTTTGACTTTACCGTCAAAATTATTTGGAGATACTACAGTTGAGAATAACAATCATCAATTAAATTTATATCTTGGAAATTTTGATTTTAGTGATGATAAGCAAAAAGCAACATTGTTAGGTTTTCAACACCAAGATGAAAATTTGAATAGAAATACATTTTTAGGGAACATTTCACCCATTACAGGAGGGTTTGTAACAGAAAATTCAGCTGCATATGTTTACACTGGAGTAGAATGGAATATGGACATGGGCGCATTTTTTTTCACTCCAAGCTTTGCTCCCGGTCTTTATCATGAAGGGGATGGAAAGGATTTAGGACACGTTCTTGAATTTAAGTCAGAAGTACAACTATCGTATAAAACCACAGAAACAACAAATTTTGCTGTATCGTATAATCATGTATCTAATGCAAGCTTGGGAGATAAAAATCCTGGGGCAAATAGTTATATGTTTAATTTTCTCAAAAAGTTTTAGTAATAAATTATGAATTTAAAAGATTGTCATAACTTTAAAGATTTCAGAAAATTAGCACAAAAGAAATTACCATCTCCAATTTTTCATTATATAGATGGTGCGGCTGATGATGAGGTTACTTATGCAAGAAACACAAGTGCATTTGATGATGTGGATTTAGTTCCTAATGTTTTAAGAGGTGTCGAAGATGTAGATCTATCAACCACAATATTTGGTAAAAAATTAGATTTGCCGTTTTATCTCTCTCCAACAGCTTTACAAAGACTCTTTCACTATGATGGTGAAAGGGCAGTAGGAAAAGCAGCTAAAAAATTTAATACAATGTTTGGAGTTTCTGCTTTAGCAACAGTGAGTGTTGAGGAAATTTCCTCAATGGTTGATACTCCTAAAATGTTTCAATTTTATTTTCATAAAGATAGAGGCTTAAATGACTCCTGCTTAGAGCGTGCGAAGGCAGCAAAATTTGATGTAATGGCTTTGACAGTAGACACAATTACTGGAGGAAACCGAGAAAGAGATTTAAGAACTGGCTTTACATCTCCACCAAAATTAACATTATCAAGCCTCTTTAGCTTTGCTACTAAACCAATGTGGGGAATAAATTATTTAACAAAAGGAAAATTTGAATTACCTCATCTACAAGATTTTGTAAAAGAAGGCACAAGCACGAACTCTTCAATTGGTAATTATTTTTCTACAATGTTGGATCAATCAATGAATTGGAATGATGCAGAAAAACTTTGTTCTCAATGGGGAGGTCATTTTGCCTTAAAAGGTGTGATGAGTGTTGAGGATGCAAAGAGAGCAGTTGATATCGGCTGTACAGGTATAATGGTATCAAATCATGGAGGAAGACAACTTGATGGATCAAGGTCTCCTTTTGATCAGCTTGCAGAAATTGTTGATGCAGTTGGTGATAAGCTTGATGTAATATGTGAAGGTGGAATTCATAGAGGCACTCATATGCTTAAAGCATTATCATTAGGTGCTAAAGCATGTTCTGGTGGAAGATTATATCTTTATGCATTAGCTGCAGCAGGTCAAGCTGGAGTTGAAAGAGCTTTAGGACAGTATAAGGCTGAGTTACAACGAGATATGAAACTCATGGGATGCACAAAGATAAGTGACTTAAATAGAAGTAATTTAAGATTTAGAAGATAGAGTGAGTCTTAAAGATTGTTATAATTTTGAAGATTTTCGAAAATTAGCTAAAAAAAAATTACCTTCACCAATCTTTCACTATATAGACGGTGGTTCAGATGACGAATCGACTTTAAGAAGAAATACAAACTCATTTAATGAATGTGACCTGGTTCCAAATATTTTAGCGAGTGTTGGTAAACCAGATTTATCCACAACTCTTTTTGGACGAAAAATAGACATGCCAATATTTCTTTCACCAGCAGCTATGCAAAGACTTTATCACCCCGAAGGAGATAAAGCTTCAGCTAGAGCTGCTGAAAAATATGGTACTTTTTACAGCATGTCCTCTATGGGAAATAATTCTATTGAGGAAATATCTAATATATCTAGTGGTCCGAAATTATTTCAACTTTATGTTCATAAAGACAGATCTATTTCAGATGATTTGATTGATAGGTCTAGAAGATCTGGTTTTGACGCAATGTGTTTAACAGTCGATACTCTAGTAGCAGGTAATAGAGAAAAAGATCACAGGACAGGTTTCACGACACCACCTAAATTAACCTTACAAAGCTTATTAAGTTTTGCAATGAGACCAAGATGGGTATTTAATTATTTAACTGGTAAAAGATTTGAATTATCAAATGTTAAAAAAAAAACAGATAAAGGAACAAATATCTCAAAGTCGGTCATCGAATATATCAATGAACAATATGATCCTGCAATGGGATGGAAGGATGCAGAATATTGTGCAAAGAGATGGAATGGACCTTTTGCATTAAAAGGAGTTATGTCAATTGAAGATGCAAAACGAGCAATTGATATTGGTTGCACCGCTATAATGATTTCAAATCATGGAGGTAGACAGCTGGATGGATCGCGGTCGCCCTTTGATCAAGTAAAGGCGATTTCGGATGCTGTGGGTGATAAATTAGAAATAATTTTGGATGGAGGAGTTAGAAGAGGAACGCATGTTTTAAAGGCTATAGCAGCAGGTGCAAAAGCTTGTAGTTTTGGAAAAATGTTTTTGTTCTCTTTGGCCGCAGGGGGGCAACAAGGTGTTGAACATTTGCTTCAAAACATGCACGATGAGATAAATAGAAATATGGTTTTAATGGGCTGTAAAAATTTAAAAGAGTTGAATAGTTCAAAATTAATCTATAGAAAATAGAGGATAAATTATGAAATTAGCTAAAAGTTTAGAAAGATTAGGTACAGAGTCTGCATTTACTGTTCTTGCGGAGGCAAAAAAGCTAGAAGCTCAAGGAAAACCTATGATCCATTTAGGGTTAGGACAACCAGATTTTAAAACTCCAAAACATGTTGTTGAGGCTGCTAAAAAAGCACTTGATGACGGACATCATGGATATGTTATGTCAAACGGTATACCAGAGTGTCGTCAATCAGTAACTAGATGGATAAAAAAAACGTTATAATGTAGATATTGATTTTGAAAGAATAATAATAATGCCAGGTGGTAAGCCTACAATGAGTTATGCTATCCAATGTTTTGGTGAGCCAGGAGCAGAAATTATACATCCAACACCCGCATTCCCGATTTACGAGTCTATGATAAATTACACAGGTTCAACTTCAGTTCCATATGATTTGACAGAAAATAAAGATCTAAAATTTGATCCAGACAAAATATTATCTTTAATAACAGATAAAACTCGATTGTTGATTTTAATTAACCCCAACAATCCAACTGGAAGCTTTGTAGATAGAAAGGATATTGATGTTCTAGCTGATGGTCTTAAGAAACACCCTCATGTAACAATACTTAGTGATGAAATTTATAGTAGACAAATTTTTGATGGAAAAGAAATGCCAACATTTTTTAATTATCCAGAATTAAGAGAAAGATTAATAGTGTTAGAGGGATGGAGCAAAGCTTATTCAATGACTGGATGGAGACTTGGTTGGAGTTTTTGGCCACAACATTTAGTTGAACATGTTAACAAATTGTTAATTAACAGTGTCTCATGCGTTAATGCTGCAGCTCAATTTGCAGGTATTGCTGCATTAGATGGTCCTGATGATTCAATTGATGCTATGATGGAAAAATTTACCCAAAGAAGAGATATAATTTATAAAGGTTTAAATGATTTACCTGGAGTTGAATGTAGTTTACCCGGTGGAGCTTTTTATGCATTTCCTAAAGTAATAGGCACTGGGATGAATGGAGCAGAGTTTGCTAGAAAGGCCATGCATGAAGCAGGAGTAGCAATAGTGCCAGGGTCAGCTTTTGGTGAAACCTGCCAAAATTACGTAAGATTTAGCTTTGCAGCTTCAAGAGATAATATTTCACAAGCTTTAGAAAACATAAAGAAAATGCTAACTAAATAAGCTGTATTTTTCTCTTAATCTTTATTAATATTCTTTCCTATGAATGATCAAGTCCAAACTGAACTTAAAAAGATTTTTAATTCTAGATTTTCAACTTCTATATCTACTAGAACAAATTATGCGAGGGGTGAAGACACCTATGATCCGATTTTATCAAAAGCTGTAGTGTTTCCAGAAACTAATGAAGAGGTTTCTCAAATACTAAGACTTTGTAATGAGCACAAAATTCCTGTAGTGCCCTTTGGTACAGGAACATCACTTGAGGGCAATGTTGTAGGCAATGAGGAGGGAATAACTATTTGTTTAGAAAAGATGAATAAAATTTTAAGTGTTAATGCCGAGGACTTTGATTGTAGAGTTCAAGCTTGCGTAACAAAAGAGCAACTAAACGAATATTTAAGAGAAGATGGTGTTTTTTTTCCAATCGATCCAGGTGCAAATGCAGCTATTGGTGGTATGGCTTCTACGTCAGCCTCAGGAACAATGGCAGTTAAATACGGTACTATGAAGACTGTTATCACAGGTCTTACAGTTGTTATGCCTACCGGTGACATTATTAATACAGGTGGAAGAACAAAAAAAACTTCGGCAGGTTATAATCTAACTAATTTATTTATAGGCTCGGAGGGAACATTAGGGATAATAACTGAGGTTCAATTAAGGCTCTCACCTATACCAGAAAGTATAATGTCTGCTGTTTGTCATTTCCCATCTTTAGAGAAAGCAGTTCAAACTGCACAACAAGTAATTCAATATGGTGTACCAATTGCAAGAATTGAAATGCTCAACAAAGATCAAATGGGCATAAGTATAAATTACTCAAAATTAACCAATGTTGAGGAAACACCTACACTTTTTTTTGAATTTCACGGCACAGAATTATCTAATAATGAAAATATCAAAATCGTGGAGGAAATCTCCAAAGATAACGATGGTAGCTCTTTTAAATGGGCTAAAGATTTAGAAGAAAGAAATAAACTTTGGAAAGCGAGATGGGATGTATACTATTCTGTAAAAGCTTTGATAAATAATGGAAGAGTTTACTCAACAGATGTGTGTCTACCTATTTCAAATATAACAGAGTGCGTAAATTATGCTGAGGAGCAAGCAAAAAAATTTGGGCTTAGGGCTCCAATGGTAGGCCATCTTGGAGATGGAAATTTTCACGTATTGTTACCATTTGATCCTGAAAAAAAAGAAACTTATAAAAAAATAAGA
>JACWEH010000009.1 GCA_014653585.1 Pelagibacterales bacterium SAG-MED38
TTTTTCTTTATCAATGATACCAACTGCGAAACCAGCTATATCAAATTTACCTTTCTCATAAGTGTCTGGCATTTCGGCAGTCTCGCCACCAACTAAATCACATTGTGAAATATCACATCCCTTAATTATCCCACGAATTATTGATTTCATCTTTTTTAAATCAATTTTATTAATTGAAATATAGTCTAAAAAAAATAAAGGTTTTGCTCCTTGCACAATCAAATCATTTACACTCATAGCAACCAGATCTATTCCTATTGTGTCATATTTATTTAGGAGGTTTGCAACTTCAATTTTGGTTCCCACACCATCAGTACAAGCAACTATTTTCGGACTTTTTATACCTTTGGGTAAATTTGAGACAGAACTAAAGCCACCAATATTAGCATTCTTTTTATTGCCTTTTTTTTTTGATGAAATATTAGATATGAAACTTACCAATTTATCTGCAGCATTGATATTGACCCCACTTTTTTTATAGGTAAAGAGATTTTTATTCATTAATATAGGTTTTAAATTTAAGTATGTATTATATCAAACATTTATATATTTTTTTTTCCACTCTAGCTTTAATAATATTTTTTTTTTCCACAGATGTAGTTAAAGCAAAATCTTTTGAAATCAATGATATTGAAATTTCTCAGCCATTTGAAATCAATTTTGATAAAAATAATGTAATTGATCAAGGATTTAAAAATGCTTTTTTTGAATTAATTTATTCTTTAATAAAGTCATCAGATTTTAAAAAAATTGATACTATAAAACTTAATGAGATTAAAGGTATGATTGAAACGTTTTCTATAAAAGAGGAGAAGTTTATAGACCAAAAATACCATTTAAACCTAGGTGTATCATTTAATAAAAAAAAAATTTTTAAATACCTAGAGAAAAAAAATATTTTTCCATCGCAAATTCTTAAAGAAACATTTTTATTTATCCCGATAATGATAAATGAGAATGGAAATAGTATTTCAATTTTCTCAAATAATCCAATTTATGATAATTGGAACAAAACAAATAAAAGATACCAATTAATAAATTATTTACTTCCCTCCGAAGATCTTGAGGACTTAAATCTTATAAAAGAAAAATTAAATGTGATAGAAACTTATGACTTTAATGAAATTACAAAAAAATATTTCATAAAGAATTCAATCATTTCTCTAATTTTCAGAGGTAATAATGAAGTGAGAATTTTAACAAAAATTTATAGCGATAAAAATGAGATAATAAAGAATAATACTTTTAAGAATATGAATATAGCCAATGAGACAGATCTTAATTTTTTAATTGAAAATTTGAAAAATTTATTTGAGGATAATTGGAAAAAATTAAATGAAATAAATACCTCAATAAAAGTTCCAATTACAATTAAAATTAAAAATGATGATTTAAAAAAATCTAATAATTTTGAAATAATGTTAAATGAAATAGATCTGGTTAATTACTATTCTATACAAAAACTCAATAAAGAATTCATATTTTATGAAGTTTTATTTAATGGAACAGTTCAAAACTTTATTAATATAATGAAAAACAATAAATATAATTTAAATACGCAAAAAAAAGTTTGGATAATTGAATGAGGGACTTAAATCAAACAATAATTAAATTCGATTATGACAAAAATTTAAAAAATGAGGATTATTATCTTTCTAAAAGCAATAAACATGTTTTTGATTTTTTAAACATATGGCCAAAATGGGAAAAAAATTTTGTTAATGTAATAGGGGAAAAGTTTTCCGGAAAAACTCATTTAATGAATATTTTTTTACAAAAAAACAAAGGTATCAAATTTGAAGGTAAATCTTTAAGAAATGAAGACCTAAAAAAAATTAAGATTTACGAGAATATCATAATAGAAAATTTATCTTTAGATGTTGATGAAAAATTACTTTACAGTCTTTTTAACCTGATTGAACAGGATAATAAATTTATTATTGTTACATCTGTAAAACCGATAGTTAACATTACTTTTGAATTAAAAGATTTAAAGTCTAGAGCAAAAAATTTTATTTTATTAAATATCGAAAAACCTGATGATGAGTTAATGTTCGCCATTATATTAAAAAATCTAGCTGATCGACAGATCTCTTTAGATGGTAAATTTGTTGAGTTTATTATTAAAAGAATTGAGAGATCGTATAGTAAAATATATGATTTCATATATAAGATCGACCAATTAAGTTTAAAAAAAAAAAAATCAATTGACTTTAAAATTATAAATGAAGTCTTAGGAGAATAATTGAACAAATTTAGATCTCACAAATGTAATGAATTAAGAAAAGAAAAAGTAGGAGATGAGGTAACTCTTTCTGGATGGATAAATAAAAAACGAGACCATGGAAATCTTTTGTTCTTAGATTTAAGAGATAATTATGGAATAACACAGTGTATTATAGACAAAGAAAATTCTAATTTTAAAAATTTGGAAAAAATACAATTAGAAACCGTAATTAAGATTTATGGAAAAGTAGTCAAAAGATCAAAAGAGTCAATCAATGAGGATATTGAAACTGGTGAAATTGAGGTATCTATTAAAAATTTTCAGGTTCTTGGCGAATGCAAGGAACTTCCTTTACCAGTTTTTACTGATCGCGAGTATGCGGAAGAAATAAGACTAAAGTATCGTTTCTTAGATTTAAGAAGAAAAAAAATTCATGAAAATATTATATTAAGATCAAAAGTAATTTCATTTATTAGAAATGAGATGAACAATTTGGGATTTTTAGAATTTCAAACACCAATTTTAACATCCTCAAGTCCTGAGGGAGCAAGAGATTTTTTAGTACCAAGCAGATTAAATCCTGGAAAATTTTATGCACTTCCACAAGCTCCCCAACAATTTAAACAACTAGTAATGGTTTCTGGTTTTGATAAGTATTTTCAGATTGCTCCTTGTTTTAGGGATGAGGATGCAAGAGCTGACAGAAGTCCTGGTGAGTTCTATCAATTAGATTTGGAAATGTCCTTTGTGGAGCAAGAGGATGTATTCAAAGTGGTGGAAAAGTTATTTGTGAGTACATTTAAAAAGTTTTCAAATAAGAAGTTATTATTTAATAAATTTCCAAGAATCGCTTTTAAGGAAGCAATGATAAAATATGGAACCGACAAACCAGATTTAAGAAATCCACTTGTTATTAATGATATCACTGAAATTTTTTTAAGAGAAGATGTTTCATTTGAAATATTTAAAAAACTTGTAAAATCAGGATCAAAAGTAAGATGTATTGTCACAAAAAACACAAAAAATAAGCCTCGAAGTTTTTTTGAAAATATTGATAAATGGGCCAAAGAACAAGGTGCCTCAGGACTTGCTTACTTTACAATAGAGAAAGATAAAGATATTTCTGCGAAAGGTCCTGTAGGCAAATTTTTTTCAAAAGACTCTCTTGATGAAATAATGGCTAAAACTGATGCAGAGGTAGGCGACAGTATTTTTCTTTCTTGTGGTAAACAGGGAGAAGTTGAAAAGATTATCTCATTAGCTAGAGATAAAATTGGAAAAGATTTAGGTCTGATTGATGAAAACGTTTTCGCATTCTGTTGGATTGTAGATTATCCAATGTATGAAATAGATAACCAAACTAACAAAATAAAATTTAGTCATAACCCTTTTTCAATGCCTCAAGGAGACGTTGACAAAATTAATTTTGAAAAACCACTAGAAATTCTTGCATATCAATATGATATAGTTTGTAATGGAATAGAGTTATCTTCAGGTGCAATAAGAAATCATATTCCAGATCTTATGTATAAATTGTTTGACATTGTAGGTTATTCAAAATCTGATGTTGATCAAAAATTCAGCGGAATGATAAATGCACTAAGTTATGGCGCACCTCCACACGGTGGCATTGCTCCAGGTATTGATAGAATAATTATGTTACTTGCGAATGAAAAAAATATTCGAGAGGTTACTATGTTTCCGATGAATCAAAATGCTCAAGATTTAATGATGAATGCACCTTCAAGTGTGAGTGAAAATCAACTAAAAGAATTGAACTTATCGATTAAAAATAAAAAATGATTACTTTTTTCCTTTGAGACTAATTTTAACATCTGATAAATCAACCAAGTTTTTTTTATAATTATTTCTTACAAATCCTTTACTTGTTATATCTTTTACTATTTTCAGTAATTGATTATGTTCATCAGAGCTATTTTCATCTGTAGAGGCAGGATCTAAATTACCTATAGAAGGAGTATGCGCTAAATCTTCTCTGTTTAGATAAGAAATTGCTAGTTCTCTAAATATATAATCTAATATTGAAGAGGCGCTTAAAATTCTGTCATTACCATTTACTTTACCAGAGGGTTCAAATTTAGTCCCTATAAATGCACTTACAAATTCGTCCAATGGCACTCCGTATTGAAGACCAAGCGAAACAGCGATGGCAAAATTATTCATTAAAGCTTTAACTAGCTCTCCTTCTTTACTTGTATCAATAAAGATTTCTCCAATTTTACCATCCTCATATTCTCCAGTATGCAAGTAAACTTTATGGTCACCAATAGTTGCTTTTTGAATATAACCTTTTCTTCTGTCAGGCATACTAAATCGTTTTCCAGAATTATCAGATTTTGCATAAGATTTAGAAACGATTTTTTCGAGGCTTATATTTTTGTTTTTGTTATGAGCTTGAACTAAATCAATTTTTCTATTTTGATCATTTTTTTTATTACCAGGATTAAGACTTTTTGTTTTTCTGTTATCTAATTTAACATCTAGAACTTCAAACTTCCCATCGTCTCTTTTTTCAAGATTCCTGAGCTCCGTTTCATTAATATCATCCAGATAATGATTTACTTTAAAAGTGCATGTATAATAAGTTTCTACAAGATATTTTGACATTTTTTATAATCCTTAATTTAAGTTTGAATTTTTAGTCTTTTTACTTATATACATTTACATATTTTAGTCTAATTTAATTTATACAATTTAAAATTGAAATTACAAAATTTTACATGTTGACTTTCTTAAAAAAAATTTTCACTTGGTGGAATCGCGATACATTTGGCACTAGAATTAAAACTGTATTGTTCGGTAAATTAATTGGATCAGATGAGTATGGCAATAAATATTATAAGAGCAAAAATGGGAAGAGATGGGTCATATATGCGAATGAGATTGATGCATCGAAAATTCCTGTTGAATGGTATTCTTGGATTCATTTTATGCCGAACAAAATTGAAAATACTCATAAATTAGAAAAATATGATTGGCAAAAACCTCACCAACCAAACTTGACTGGTACCGACTCCGCATATTATCCAAATAAGAACAATAAAAATGCAACTGAAAAAAAATATAAAAGTTGGAAATAATTTAAACTTATTTTTATTTATATACTTATTTACCATTATTGTAGCTTTTAAGATTAGTGCTGAAATTAATATTGACGGAACTAATACTGACATAAAAATATTGGATAAGATTAGTTCTAAAAATGAGTTGATAAAACTAACTAATAATAAAGAATTTATTTATAAAGATTTATCAATCAAAAGTATAAAATGCACAGATTCTAAATTTGACGACAATCCTGAAGTTAAGGCTTATATTCAAGTAAGAGATTTAACAAAAAAAGATAGAAATAATGTTTATGTTTTTAATGGATGGATGTTTTCATCAAGCCCTTCCATAGTACCCTTTGACCATCCAGTTTATGATATTTGGCTTGTTAGTTGTCACTAAGTATTTTATCATTATCCAACCAAGTTACATTGAAATCAGAGCCAATAAACTTTTTATGATTTAGCAATTTTTTATGCAATGGGATTGTTGTTGTGATTCCTTCTATTACAAACTCATCTAAAGATCTATTCATTCTTTGAATAGCTTCTGATCTATTTCTTCCGTGACATATTAATTTACAAATCAAGCTATCATAAAAGGGAGTGATTTTATAACCTTGATATATCGCACCATCAACTCTAGTTCTGAAACCCGATGGTTGATGACACATGCCAATTAATCCAGGAGATGGTTGGAAATTTTTACTAGCATCTTCAGCATTTATTCTACATTCTATCGCATGCCCTCTCGGATTTATATCACTCTGATTCAAAGCAGTTTCTCCTGAAAATGCTATCCAAATTTGTTCTTTGATAATATCTATGCCTGTTACCATTTCAGTAACTGGATGTTCAACTTGGACTCTTGTATTCATTTCAAGAAAATAAAATTTTCCATCCTCATAAATGAATTCAACAGTTCCAGCACCTGTGTATCCAATTTTTGATACCATGTTTACAGTTTTTTCAAAAAGGTCTTTTCTTATCTCATCAGTTAGAACAGGACTTGGCGTTTCTTCAATCAATTTCTGATGCCTTCTTTGAACAGAGCAATCTCTCTCATGAAGATGAACAGTTCTATTTTTTCCAGCTAAAATTTGGACTTCAATATGTCTAGGATTTTGAAAAAATTTTTCTATGTAAACTTCATCATTACCAAAATATTTTTGAGCTTCAGATTTTGCTGTTGAAAACAACGTCTCAAATTCCTCCTCTTTAAAGACGATTTTCATACCCTTACCACCGCCACCGCCAGAAGCTTTAATGAGAATAGGAAAACCAATCTTTTTACATAATTCTTTAGCTTTTTTAACATCTTTCACTCCATCTTCAGATCCTTCAATAACTGGCAAACCATTTTCTTTAGCAATTTTTTTTGCTTGTATCTTATCCCCCATCATTTTTATTAACTTTGACGATGCACCTATGAATTTAATGTTGTTATCTTCAAGTACTTTCGCAAAATTCGCATTTTCCGAGAGGAAACCATAACCAGGATGCACAGCTTCAGAATTAGTAATTTCAATTGCAGAAAGTAAAGCTGGAATATTTAAATAACTATTTACTGGTTGGTGAGAACCTATACAAACACTTTCGTCCGCCATTCTAACGTGCATACTTTCTTTATCAACATCTGAATGAACAGCAACTGTCGAAATTCCCCATTCTTTACAAGCTCTTATAATTCTAACCGCAATTTCTCCACGGTTAGCTATCAAAATTTTTTTAAACATTAATCAAGTATTATTAAATTTTGTCCAAATTCTACCGGTTGACCATCGTTAACACAAATTTCTTTTACAACTCCATCAGCAGTTGACGGCACATGGTTCATAGTTTTCATAGCTTCCACAATCATTACGGTATCACCTTTTTTAATTTTTTTCCCAACTTCAACAAATTTTTTTGCACCAGGTTCGGGTGCATGATATGCCGTTCCTATTATTGGCGATTTAACTTCAATTCCCGTTTTATTTTTGTTAGATAAATTAACACTTGAATTGTTTACCTCATTTTTTGAACTTGGAATATTTTGACTATTTATTGAGATATTATTTTTAGAAACTTTAATTTTAGTATCTTTCTCAGTATATTCTAATTCAGTCAGATTAAATTCTTCCAAATAGTCACTGAGTTCTTTAATAATCTTTTTATCTATTTTCATTTTTGTATGAGCTTTTGCATTGAAATTATGGCTAAAATATAACCATCAGTACCTAAACCAAAAATACCACCTGTAGCAATATCACTTATTAAAGATTTATGTCTAAATTCCTCACGTTTATATATGTTTGAAATATGTAATTCTATGATTGGTTTTTTAAAAATACTTAACGCATCTCTAATTGCTACAGAAGTATGGGTAAAAGCTGCAGCATTGATTATTATTCCATCAAAATTATCTTTAGAGTTTTGTATCAAATTAACTATTTCACCCTCAATATTTGATTGAGAAAAATCAGCTATTAAACCTAATTCTTTCGATTTTTTTAGACAAATTTCTTTTAATTCTTCAAAAGAGGTGGATCCATATTGTGATTGTTCTCTTTCACCTAATAGATTAAGATTTGGACCATTAATTATAATTATCTTATTATTCATTAGACATTTATATACGATGCCAAAAAAAATAAAAATAAAAATAAATGGTAAAATAAATAAAATTGATGATAAAACTAAATTATCTGACTTAGTCAAAAATTTGAAAGTACCTTTGAAAAAGGTTGCCATTGAATTAAATAGAGAAATAGTGGATAAAAAAAATCTAAAAAAGATTAATTTAAAAATTAATGATAAAATTGAAATTGTTCATTTTATTGGAGGTGGTTAAATTTGAAAAAAGATAAACTTATAATTTCAAAGAAAAAATTTAATTCAAGATTAATTGTAGGAACCGGCAAATACAAAAGTATGAATGAATGCGCTGAGGCAATAAAGATATCCGGAGCTGATATTGTTACAGTCGCTGTGAGAAGAGTTAATATAATTGATAAAAAAAAGCCTTTATTAATGGATTTTATTGATCCAAAAAAAATAACTTATTTACCAAATACAGCTGGATGTTTTAATTCTAAAGAAGCGCTAAGAACATTGAGGCTAGCTAGAGAAATAGGTGGTTGGAAACTAGTTAAACTAGAAGTATTAGGAGACAAAAAAAATTTATTTCCTGAGATGATAGAAACTCTAAAATCAACTGAAATTTTAACAAAAGAGGGTTTTAGCGTTATGGTTTATTGTAACGACGATCCACTAATGGCTAAAAGATTAGAAAATGTTGGTGCCTCCGCAATAATGCCACTTGCAGCGCCAATAGGTTCAGGATTAGGGATATTAAATAAAGTAAATATCCAGATTATTAGAAAACAAACTAAATTACCCTTAATAATTGACGCAGGACTGGGACAAGCATCTGATGCAACTATCGCTATGGAACTAGGATGTGACGGTGTCTTGGTAAATACAGCAATAGCGAAAGCAAAAAAACCATTTGAGATGGCTAAAGCTTTCAAAAATGCTGTTATTGCAGGAAGACAATCTTTTTTGTCAGGTAGGATTGAAAAAAAAATAATGGGAAACCCATCATCACCAAAAAAAGGGATTATTTAGTTTTTTTATAAAACTTTTTTTTCTTATAGATCTTCCTTTTCATCATAATTGAGTTATTATTTTTTTCCTTTACTATTGTATCAAGTTTTTGAAGTTTTTCAAAATGCTCAATAATTTCAATTGTTTTTTTTGATTTATTTTTCATATCAATAATATATTCAGGTATTATTAAAGAATTATCTGAAACTATATCAATTTTCATTTTATTTTTTTTTTCAAAAAAATTTAAATCATCTACAAAATTTTCTTTTAAAAAATCAGAAATTTTTTTTGAAACTTTTAATTCAACAAACTTAGCTTTATTCAATATAGCTTTTAGTTCTACTAATTTGAGAATTTTTTGAGCAAAAGACTCATCAGTCAATTTAACTTTCCATTTTACAGCACTTTCTCTTAACCGCTGCCTTGACATTTCTAGTAATCCAAAATTACTAATTCTTCCAATTTGAATACGAGCTCTGTCTGATCTACATTTTTCTTTTAATCTTCTTTCTACCATTCTTCTATTTCCATAACTCAACATATCTATAAAATCTATTATGATTAAACCTGACAAATCTCTAATTTTAATTTGTCTAGCAATTTCCTCAGCTGCTTCTAAATTAGTATCAAGAGCAGTATTTTCAACATTTTTTTGTTTTATTGAGCTACCAGAGTTGATATCGATTGATATTAGAGCCTCTGTTGGATTAATAACAAGATATCCACCAGAACTTAATTTTATCTCTGTATCAAAGATTTGATTTAATTTTTGCTCAATACCCTCCTCAATAAATAATGGTATTTTTCCTCTGTATTTTTTTATTTTTTTAACCTGAGAAGGCATAAGCAATTTCATAAAGTTCTGTGCTTTTTTGTAACCTTCATTTCCTTCAATGATTATATTTTTAGTATCCTCATCATACATATCTCTTAAAGTTCTATTAATAATTTCACTTTCCTGATGAATTAATGAGGGTGCAATAGCATTAATAGCATTATCTTTGATTTGATGCCAGGATTTGATTAATGTATCTAAATCATGATTTATTTCATTCTTGGTTTTGTTGCTTCCAGCAGTTCTTACAATTAATCCCATTTCTTTTGGAATTTTTATTTCATTTAGTATTGATCTTATTTTTTTTCTATCAGCTGGATTAAATATTTTTCTAGATATTCCGCCTCCCTTGGGAGTATTTGGCATTAGAACGATGTATTTTCCTGCAATGGAAATAAAAGTGCTTAGTGCTGCACCTTTTTGACCTCTTTCATCTTTTATAACCTGAACAAGTATTACTTGATTTGGCTTTATAACTTCTTGAATTTTATATCTTTTAAATTTATTCCTACTTTCAAACTTTTTTTCTTTAGATTCTGACTCTTTCTCTTTTTCGTCAGAATCTTTTTTTTCGATTTCTAGAGGGTCATCAATTTCTAATTTTCCCTCTGCTAAATTTTGCTCCTCTTTTTTCTCAATATTTTTTGATAATTCTTCTCTTAATTTTTCTTCCTCTTTTTTTATTATTTCAAGATCACTCTGAGGTATTTGATAATAATCAGACTGAATATCATTGAAGGATAAAAAACCATGTCTTTCTCTTCCAAAATCAATAAATGCGGCCTGTAAGGATGGCTCTATTCTACTTACTTTGCCAAGATAAATATTGTTTTTTATTAGACTATTTTTTGAACCCTCGTATTCGTAGTCTTCAATATTTTTATTTGATTTGAGTACGACTCTAGTTTCATTAGGATGCGAAGCATCAATATATAAATTTTTTTCCATAATGTTAGTTTTGAAGTATTCATTTTTTCTTTTTTTATAAATTTTGTTAAATAATAATGCCTTATCTTTAACAAATTCCTATATATAATGAAATCAAAATGACCAGTGTAATTAAAAAAATTTTTATACTATTTTTAAGTGTATCTTTAGTAACAATAGTTGTAATTTTTGGCGTATTATGGACTTTTTCGAACAATATACCAGATTATAAGTTTCTTAAAAACTATAAGCCCCCTGTATCAAGTAAAATGTATTCTGGTAATGGTGATTTAGTTGCGGATTTTTCAAAAGAAAAAAGAATATTTATACCTTTTAATGCAATCCCAAAAAAAGTAATCAATGCATTCTTATCTGCAGAAGATAAAAATTTTTTCTCTCATCCTGGCGTCGATGCGAAAGGAGTCCTTCGAGCGACAATAAATAATATAAAAAATATTATGACCTCAAAAAGGCTTGAAGGAGCCTCTACAATTACACAACAAGTTGCTAAAAATTTTTTACTTACCAATGAAGTAAGTATTAATAGAAAGATTAAGGAGGCTATTTTGGCTTTTAGAATTGAGAGAGCTTTAAGTAAAGAGAGAATATTAGAACTATATCTTAATCAAATTTATTTAGGCAGTGGGGCATATGGAATTGCTGCAGCTAGTTTAGAATATTTCGATAAATCAATAAAAGAACTTGATTATTCTGAAGCATCTTTATTAGCAGCATTACCAAAAGCGCCCAGCAAATATAATCCTTATAATAATTTTGATTTAGCTAAATTTAGAAGAGACTTGGTTTTAAAAAATTTAAATCAAAATGGATTTTTAAGTCTTGAAAAATATAATAAGTTTAAAAATCAAAATATTAAATTAAAAAAAAAGAAAAAAATTTATTTAGAGGATGCCCAGTATTACATAGAAGATGTTAGAAAAAATATAATAGATAAACTTACTTATGAGAAAGTTTATAAACAAGGATATAATATCAATACTCCAATCAATTTAAAACTTCAAAAAATTGCAACCGAATCTCTAAGAAACGGTCTTATTTCTTATGATCAAAGAAAAGGGTGGCGTGGACCAATTAAGAATATGAAAAATGATGATAATTGGCATAGTAATATAGGTAAAAAACATAAATTAGAGAATTCTATTAATTGGGAAATAGCAATCGTTAAAGAAATAGGTCAATTTCAAACAAAAATTGAAACTATCAATACATCAAATGGTTTTATAAATTATAATGAAATCTCGTGGACTAAGAAGGAGTTTAAAGAATTATTTAAAATTGGTGATTTAATTTATGTTAATAAAGTTAAAGATAACTATTATGGCCTTAAACAACTTCCAAAAATAAATGGTGGTATAGTTGTAATGGACCCTTACACTGGGCGTGTTTTAGCTTTGAGTGGAGGATTTAGTTTTAAATCAAGTGAATTTAATAGAGCCACTCAAGCGCTGAGACAACCAGGTTCAGCTTTTAAACCATTTGTATACGCGCTAGCACTTGAAAATAAATATACTCCTTCATCTTTAGTACTTGACGCACCTTTAGTGTTAGACCAAGGAGTTGATTTAAAAAAATGGAAACCTGAAAATTATGGTAAAAAGTTTTATGGGCCTTCTACACTTAGAGTCGGGCTAGAAAAATCAAGAAACTTAATGACAGTGAGAATTGCTCAAAACTTAGGAGTAGACAAAGTAGCAAAATTTTCTAGAGAATTAAAAATTTATGATAAACCTGAAGAATTACTTTCTATTTCTTTAGGATCTGCTGAAACAACTCTTTTGGATTTAACCTCTGCATACTCATCATTTGTAAATGGCGGAAAACTAATAAGTCCTATTATAATAGATAGAATCCAAGACAGTGAAGGAAATACAATAATCAATAATGAAAATAGAAAGTGTATGAATTGTGATAAAATTTCATTTACGGGAAAAGAATATCCTCAAATTGAGGATAATTATGATCAAGTAATGTCCAAGCAAACGGCATATCAAGTAACAAATATATTAGAGGGTGTTATAAAAAGAGGAACTGGTAAAAAATTAAGAGATTTACAATTAAATTTAGCTGGAAAAACAGGAACCACGAATGAAAATACAGATGCATGGTTTGTTGGCTTCACATCAAATTTAGTGATAGGAGTTTATGTGGGGATGGACAATCCTGAATCATTGGGTAAATTTGAAACCGGTTCAAAAGCGGCACTACCTATCTTTAGAGAATTTATTGAAAAGTCAGTTAAAAAATCTGAAGCAAGGCCATTTAAGGTACCTGAGAAAATGACTCTTATGGTTATTGATCCATTGACTGGAGAAAAGGCTAAATTTAATTCAAAAAATACAATTATCGAGGCCTATAAAAGCAAAAATGTTTTAGATGGAAAAGTATTGTATTCTGACAATAATAGATTAGATACAAATAATATATTAAAGTTTTATTAATGGAAGATAAATTTTTAGATTTAAAAAAAGAAATATCGAAGATTAATCAAAGAATTAAGGAGTATCTTTGAAAAAAATAAAATCTACTCGAAACTGGAAAGTATAGATAAAAAAATGCTTGGTGCCAATTTTTGGCAGGATAAGGCAGAGTCTAAAAAAACAATTAAAGAAAAAAAACTTTTTGAAGATTTAATCAATTCATACAAAGACTCAAGCAATCAACTTGAAGATTTACATGATCTTTATTCTTTAGCAACAGATGAGAATAATTTTAGTGTGAAAAAAGAAATCATGGAAACTATTAAAGAATTAAGATCAAAAGTTAAAAATAATGAAATAAGATGTTTTTTATCAAAAGAAGCTGATTCATTTGACTGCTATGTAGAAATTCATGCAGGCGCCGGCGGCACAGAGAGTCAAGATTGGGCCAATATGTTAAGAAGAATGTATATGAAATGGTCTGATGATAAGAATTATAAATGTAATTTAATAAGCGAACATAAAGGTGATGAGGCAGGAATTAAATCTTCTACTATTAAAATTGAAGGGGATTATGTATTTGGATGGCTTAAAAAAGAGTCTGGAATTCACCGACTTGTAAGAATATCTCCTTTTGACTCTGGAGCAAGGAGACATACTAGTTTTGCAAGTATTTGGGTTTATCCAGTTGTTGATGAGAATTTGAATATTGAAATTTTAGAAAAAGATTTAAGAATTGATACTTACCGGTCAAGTGGAGCTGGTGGACAGCATGTTAATACAACAGATAGCGCTGTAAGAATAACTCATATTCCATCTAAAATAGTGGTACAATGTCAAAACGAGAGATCTCAACATAAAAATAAAGAAACTTGTATGAATATGCTTAGAGCAAGACTTTACGATTTTGAAATGAAAAAAAAAGATGAAGAAAATCAAAATAATGAGGCCTCTAAATCTGATATAGGATGGGGACATCAAATAAGATCATATGTGCTTCAACCTTACAGATTAGTTAAAGATAATAGAACAAACTTCGAAAGCACAAGCCCAGATAAAGTTTTAGATGGCGATATTGATGCTTTTTTAGAAAAATCTTTGTATCAAATTAAATGAAAAAAATAATTTATAGATTTATAATCTTCATATTATTACTAATCTTCAGTTTTATTACCTACTTAAGCACCATTGGCATAAAAACAGATGCTTTTAATGATCAAATATCTAAAGAAGTTAAAAAAATTAATAATCAATTAGATCTAGATTTAGATAAAATCAATATCATTTTAGATCCTTTTAAATTTAAATTATCATTAAAAACGATAGGAGCAAATCTTAAGAATAAAAATAAAATAATTAAACTAGAAAGTATTAGATCTAATGTTGATATAAAGACATTCATAAATAAAAAATTTTCGTTATCAGAGTTAGATATCAATACTAGGACTATAGAAATAAAAAATCTAATTTCATTTGTAAGATCTATTGAAGACAACCCTCAAATCTTCATATTAGAAAGGTTCGTGAAAAAAGGATATTTGATAGCAGATATAAAACTTAAATTTGATCAAAAGGGGAATATTAAAGATGATTTTATCATAAAAGGTTTTGTAAAAGATGGTGAAATAAAACCTATTAAAAAAATAGATTTATCAAAAATAAATTTTATCTTTAATATTAAGAATAACGAATTTGAATTTAAAGACATCAAATTATCATATGATAATAATGATTTAATATTTCCAGAATTGAATTTAGTAAAACAAAAAAATGAATTTTTGATTTCTGGTAAAAATAAGAGTAAAAATTTAGTTTTAGATGATGAAAAGATTAATCAATTATTAAATAATAATATCTATAATATAAAAATTAAATCAGCTGAGTTCGATTTAGAAAATACTTTTTCATTTAAAATAAATAATAAATACAGGATAGATGATTTAAATATAAATGCTTTAATTAATTTAAAAAGTTTTAAACTTGTAAGTTCAAAAAATCTAAAAGATTTTTTTCCAGAATTAAATGAGATGGTTGAGTTATTAGATCACCAAATACAAATTGAATATAAAAAAGATCTTTTAAATATTAATGGTGATGGAAATATACTTTTCCAAAAAGAAAATGATAAGATCAAATATAATTTTTTGAAATCAAAAAAAAACTTAAAATTTGATACCTTATTAGAAATTAAAAAAAATTCATTTCATCTGAATTTTTTGAATTATAAAAAAGATCAAGATGACAAATTAAAAATCATTCTTACTGGAGTTAAAAATCTTTTAACAAATGAAATTAATTTTAAAAATATCACAATTAAAGAAAAAAAAAATAAATTTGAAATTCAAAATCTATCATTATCAAAGAAATATAAGATTAACTCTATAAACAGGATAGATTTAGACTATTTTGATAATGATTTATTAAAAAATGAATTATCTCTTCAAAAAAAAGATAAAAATTATTTATTAGATTCTAAAAGTTTTAATGCCACTAAAATTATAGATGATTTATTGAAAACTGATAAAAATTTGGAGAGTAAAAAAATTTTTTCCAAAAATTTTAAAATGAATATTAAAATAGAAAAAACATTCCTTGATAAAGATCATATAATAGAAGATTTAAATGGATATTTAACATTTAACGATAGTGAGGTAATTGATGCTAATTTAACAGGAGATTTTTCAAATAATCAGAGGATTAATTTTACTATTAGATCTACCTCAAATGAAAAAATTACAACTCTTTATTCTGATTTAGCTAAGCCTTTTGTTAACAGATACAAATTTATAAAAGGATTTGAGGAAGGCAATTTAGATTTTCATACTATTAAACAAAACAATGTTTCTAATTCAAAATTGATAATAGATAATTTTAAAGTACAGGAGCTACCCGCCTTAGCAAAATTATTAACATTAGCATCTCTTCAAGGTATAGCTGACCTTTTAACTGGTGAGGGAATAAGATTTACAGATTTTGAGATGAAATTTTCAAACAAGGACAAGTTGATAAAAATAGAGGAACTATATGCCATCGGGCCTGCTATTTCTTTGTTAATGGAAGGATACCTCGAAAGTGATAAATTAGTTAGTCTTAGAGGAACGATGGTACCAGCAACGACAATTAATAGAACTATATCCTCAATTCCTCTTCTTGGAGATATTTTAGTAGGAAAGAAAGTTGGTGAGGGTGTTTTTGGTGTGAGCTTTAAGATTAAAGGTTCACCAAAAAAATTAAAAACAACTGTAAATCCTGTTAAAACTCTTACTCCAAGATTCATTACAAGAACTCTTGAAAAAATAAAAAAAAATTAGCTTACTTCAACTTTGAGATGTCTTTTTTTTCCTAAGGATAATTTGATTGTATTTTTTTCAAATAATTTTTCACTGATAATCAGTTTTTCGTCATTGATGATTTGATTATTGATTCTAACGCCACTCCCTTTAATCAATCTTCTTATCTCACTCTTGGACTTTTCTAATTTTGAAAGAATTATTAAATCAACAATAGTTAACTTATAATTTAATTGATTTTTTTTTATTGAAACAGAGGGTAGTGCAGAGCCCATTGAATTTTCTGAAAAAGTTTTTTTCGCCGTTTCCTCACTTTTTTTTGCTTCTTTCTCACCATGCAACATCAAAGTGGTTTGATTTGCTAAAAAAATTTTTTGTTCATTAATATCTTTTTCTTTAATTTTTTCGATTTCACCAACACTTAAATCTGTAAAAAAATTCAAGAACCTTGACACATCTCTATCATCTATATTTCTCCAAAATTGCCAATAATCGTATGGTGATAGAAATTTTTTATCCAACCAGATTGCTCCATTTTCAGTTTTTCCCATTTTAGCACCAGTCGCTAATGTGATTAAAGGAGTTGTTAAACCATAGGTTTGTTTACTGGAATGTCTTTTTATCAAATCCACACCATTAACTATATTACCCCATTGGTCAGATCCACCTATTTGTAAAACACAATTTTTTTTTTTATTCAATTCTAAAAAATCATAAGCTTGTAAAATCATATAATTAAATTCCATATAACTTAGAGATTGTTCCCTATCTAATCTTGTTTTCACGCTTTCAAATGTTAACATTTTATTTATTGTAAAATGCTTTCCAATATCTCTCAAAAAAGAAATATAATTTAACCCGTTAAGCCACTCAAAATTATTTACAAATATTGGTTTTATATTTTTGTCATTTGTATTTAAAAATTTTTTTAAAATTTTTTCTATATTTTTAGAATTTTTTTCAATATTGTCTTCACTTAAAATTTTACGTGTCTTATCTTTTCCAGAGGGATCACCAATTCTTGTGGTCCCCCCACCTAATAATACTATTGGTTGGTGTCCATGTTTTTGAAGCATTCGTAAACACATTATTTGCAAAAGACTTCCAACATGTAAACTTTCAGCTGTACAATCAAAACCAATATATGCTCTAATTTTTTTTTTATCTAATAATGAGGATAATTCATTCTCATCAGTACATTGATAAAAGTAACCTCTATCTTTAAATTCTTTTAAAAATTTATTCATAAGCGTATAGTTCCACAATATACAAATTTTGTTAAAAAAAAATAATAATGAAAAAAAAGATATTTACCTCAATTGGTTTGATGAGCGGAACATCTATGGATGGAGTAGATTTATCGGTTATTAAATCTGATGGTATTGATCAATTTTCCAGTATTTACAATACTTTTAAAGAGTTTGATGACCGTCTATATAAGCAATTAATCAGTTTAAGAGATAAAATTAGTAATTCTACAGATTTAGACTCTTATTCCGAGGAAATTAAAGATGTAGAAAAAAAATTTACACTATTCAACAGTCAATTAATAAATGAAGTAATAAAGGGGGTTAATGAAAATATTGATTTAATAGGTTTTCATGGCCAAACTGTATTTCATAATCCAAAAATTCAAATTTCGAAACAACTAGGAGACGGGAGACTATTATCTAGTTTATTCAGAAAAATTGTAATTAATAATTTTAGACAAAATGATTTAGATCATGGAGGACAGGGCGCTCCACTTACACCAATATTTCATAGTTTAATCTCAAAAATTATACAAAAAAATTTTAAGCTTAAATTCCCAATCAACATAATTAATATCGGAGGCATTACTAATATCACCCAAATTAAAGAGGATCTCAATAATTCAATAAACCTTTTTGCTTATGATATAGGCCCAGGAAATTGTTTGATCGATGATTGGGTAAGAAATAATGTTAATTTAAAGTTTGATAAAGATGGAAATTATGCGAATTTAGGAAAAGTAGATGATTTAATTTTAAATCAAGCAATAGACAACTTTGAAATTAAATCTTATGAGACCTCACTTGATGTAAAAGACTTTGACACGTCATTTGTAAAAGGCTTATCATTTGAAGATGGATGTGCTACCTTAACAAAATTTACCGCATATCTAATTTCTGATGGTTTAAAGAAAATTAATGAAAAAAATGATATTAATCCCAATCAATACATATTCTGTGGAGGTGGAAGAAAAAATAAATTTTTAATGCATTCAATTGAAAATTATTTAGGAAATAAAAAAGAAATGATAAATCATATCGATGATTATAAATTCGATGGAAATTTTATAGAATCACAAGCTTTTGCATATCTGGCTATAAGATCATATTTGAAATTACCAATCTCATTTCCAAACACTACTAGATGCAAAAAGGTTATTTCAGGAGGCGTTATACAAAAAAAACTTTTAGTAAAGAGCAGTTTCTTTTTTGATATATTTGTTTAAACATTTTGTTAAACTTGTTTCACTTTTTGCAAAAAAATGATTTGCATCCAGAATTGTTTCAAATTCAACTTTAATTCCTTTTTGAGCACTAAGTTTATTATCTAAATCTTTAATAAACTCGTAAGGAACTAATTCATCTTTTTTCCCATAAACCATAAGTCCAGATGAAGGACATGGTGAAAGAAAAGAAAAATCATAAACATTTGGTTGGGGAGATATTGCAATAAATCTATTTATTTCTGGTCTTCTCATTAATAGCTGCATTGCTATCAGAGATCCAAACGAAAAACCTGATACCCAACATTGAGAATTATCAAAATTTTCTCTTTCTAACCAATCTAACGCGGCAGCTGCATCAGCTAATTCACCTTGTCCGTTATCAAACTCACCATCACTTTTTCCTACACCTCTAAAATTAACTCTACATACAGAAAAATCATTATCCATAAATGTATGAAAAGTTTCGACAACTACTTTGTTATTCATTGTCCCACCATATTGAGGATGAGGTTGCAGCACTAAAGCAATAGGTGATGTACTTTTTTTACTTTTGTAATATTTTGCTTCAAGTCTTCCAGCTGGACCAGGAATAAATATTTCTAAAATTTTATTATCCATAATTGATATTGATAATTATTCTCAAAAAAAAATTACGTTTATCACATCTACGTGACAAAATGTTAGTGTTTTTTTTTGTTAGATACTTGACTATTTTAGTCGGGTTTATATATACCCTCTAAAATAACGATTTTATGAAACTTACATCTAAAGGCAGATATGCGGTGATGGCTTTAGTAGATCTTGCAAGGTTTAATAACATAAACCCTGTATCTCTTAGAGATATCTCGCTTAGACAGGGTATTTCTCTTGATTACTTAGAACAAATTTTTTCTAAACTTAGAAAAAAAGAAATTGTTCAAAGTGTTAGAGGAAATCAAGGTGGATATGTTTTAAACAAAAAAGCTAAAGAAATAAAACTTACTAATATTTTTGATGCTGTTGATGAAAAAGTCAAAACTGTTCAGTGCAAAAAAGAGTCTAAAAAGGGTTGCAACGGCAAACCTACAAAATGTTTAACCCATAATTTATGGGACGAGCTTGAAAACCATATTAATGATTTTTTTGAAAAAAAGAGTTTAGAAGATCTTATTCAAGATAATATTGAGAGAAGAATTTAAAATGGATACAAGAGAAAAAGACATAGAAAAATTAAAAGATTATAAGTACGGTTTTACTACCGATATAGAAAGTATTAAAGCTCCAAAGGGCTTAAACGAAGATGTGATCAAGTTTATTTCTAATATTAAGAAAGAGCCACAATGGATGTTAGAATTTAGATTAAAGGCTTATGAGCGACTAAAACTTTTAAAAGAACCTAATTGGCAAAAACCAAAATATCCTAAAATTGATTATCAAGATTTATATTATTATTCAGCTCCAAAAAGCATGAAGGATAAGCCAAAAAGTTTAGACGAGCTTGACCCTAAACTTTTAGAGACATATAAAAAACTTGGAATTCCATTACAAGAGCAAGCAAGATTAAACGGGATTGCTGTAGATGCTGTATTTGACTCTGTTTCAGTAGCAACTACTTTTAAAGGTGAATTGACTAAACATGGAATAATTTTTTGTTCAATGTCAGAGGCAATTCAAAAACATCCTGAGCTTGTAAAAAAATATTTAGGGACAGTAATACCAGTTACTGATCATTTCTTTGCAACATTAAACTCTGCTGTTTTTACAGATGGATCATTCGTTTATATTCCCGAAGGTGTTAAGTGCCCTATGGAACTATCAACTTATTTTAGAATTAATGCATCCGAGACAGGACAGTTTGAAAGAACATTAATTATTGCTGATAAAGGAAGTTATGTCAGCTACCTCGAGGGATGTACTGCTCCAATGAGAGATGAAAATCAATTACACGCAGCAAATGTTGAATTGATTGCTTTGGATGACGCAGAAATAAAATATTCAACTGTTCAAAATTGGTATCCAGGTGATGAAAACGGTAAAGGAGGAATTTATAACTTTGTGACTAAAAGAGGATTATGCAAAGGAAAAAATTCCAAAATTTCTTGGACGCAAGTTGAAACAGGATCAGCTATAACCTGGAAATATCCAAGCTGTATATTAAAAGGTGATAATTCAATTGGTGAATTTTATTCTATAGCAATTACAAATAATCATCAAAAAGCAGATACTGGAACAAAGATGATTCATTTGGGGAAAAATACTAAAAGTAAAATTATTTCAAAAGGTATAAGCGCTGGATATTCTGATATGACTTACAGAGGTTTAGTAGATATTAATCCAAAAGCTAAAAATTCTAGTAACTATACACAATGTGACTCTTTATTGATGGGAAATAAATGTGGTGCCCATACAGTACCTTATATTAAAAATAAAAATTTTGACTCAAATATTGCACACGAAGCTACGACGTCAAAAATAAGTGAAGAACAATTACATTATTGCCAACAAAGAGGACTAAATCCTGAAGAAGCTGTAGGATTAATTGTTAATGGTTTTTGTAAGGAAGTATTACAACAATTACCAATGGAGTTTGCAGTCGAAGCCCAGAAACTTGTAGGTATTAGCCTAGAGGGGAGTGTAGGTTAATGCTTAAAATAAGTAATTTAAATGCAAATATTGAGAACAAATCGATTTTAAAAGGTTTTTCATTAAATATAAATCCCGGCGAAGTTCACGCTATTATGGGTCCAAACGGATCAGGAAAAAGTACATTATCTAATATTTTGTCGGGGAAAAAAGGTTACGAGGTATCAGGCGAGATCTTATTTGAAAATAAAAATTTATTTGATCTTGAAATAGAGGAAAGAGCACACAAAGGAATATTTTTAGCATTTCAATATCCTTTAGAAATTCCAGGAGTAAATACAAATATATTTTTAAAGACGTCTTTAAATTCGATAAGAAAAGCTCGAGGTGAAAAAGAACTGGATGCTATAGAGTTTTTAAAACTTGTAAAAGATAAAGCAAAAGAATTGAAATTTGATGAGGAAAAATTAAATAGACAATTAAATGTTGGTTTTTCAGGAGGTGAAAAAAAGAAAAATGAAATTCTTCAAATGTCTATGTTATCACCCAAGTTATCTATTTTAGATGAAACAGACTCGGGGTTAGATATTGATGCACTAAAAACTGTTGCAGAAGGTGTTAATACACTTAGAAACAAAAATAATTCATTCTTAATTATCACTCATTATCAAAGATTATTAGATTATATTAAGCCGGACTTTGTTCATGTTCTAATGAATGGCAAAATAATTAAATCTGGTGGTCCAGAATTAGCTGTGGAATTAGAAAAAAAAGGATATGAAAGTTTTAACTAAATGACTGAACAGTTACAATCAGATTTTGACAAGACAATTAGAAATTTAGATATTTCTGACAAAGAAATTCAGTTTAAAAAAAGTTCTTTGAATAAATTTATTGGGAGTGGCTTTCCTAATAGAAAACAAGAAGATTGGAAATTTTTAGATATTAGTCAAATTATCAAAAAAAAAATTAGTGACCTAAGTTTTTTTAATGATTATTCATTACCGAATGAAATTGATCCATCTATTTTTGTGGACGGTTTAGAACATAATAAGATTATTTTTATCAATGGAAGAATAGAAAAAATTGATTTTAATTATGAAGATCAAAATAAAATTGAGATTAAAGATGAAATCGAAAAAGGAATCACATTTGAATATGAAAATTCTTTAATTGATCTAAATAATGCGTTTACAAATAAAGCTTTTAAAATTTTAATAAAAAAGAATTATTCTTTAAAAAGGCCTTTAGTCATTTATCACTCAACAAATGATAACATAAAGTCAAAAAATATAAATTTAAGACTAGATTTTGAATTAGAAGAAAACAGCTGCTTAAGAGTTATTGATTTTTTTAATGACAGTGTAGAAAAAAACTTTTTAAATATCTTATATAATTTCAGATTAATGAAAGACTCAATTCTTAAAAATTATAAGATTGATAAATCTAAAAATAATAATTTAAAGTATTCTTTTAATAATATTGAACAGGATAATAACAGTGTTTCAGAAACATTTATTTTATCTGCTGGCTCAGATTATTTTAAAAATGAAATCAATTGTAATTTAAACGGTGAATATTCTTCTGCTTTTATAAATGGAGCCTTTTCATTAATGGAGAGCCAGCAACATGAAATTAGGACTATAATAAATCATTTGGTTGAGAACACTAAAAGTTATCAACTTATAAAAAGTGTCCTTGGAAAACATTCCAAATCTGCATATCAAGGAAAAATATTCGTAGACTCAAAAGCTCAAAAAACTGATGGTTATCAATTAAGTAAAGCAATATTGTTAGATGAAACGTCAGAGTTTAATGCAAAACCGGAATTAGAAATATATGCTGATGACGTAAAATGTTCTCATGGATCTGCATCTGGAAGCTTGAATGAAGACTCAATTTTTTATCTAATGTCTCGTGGCTTAAATTATCAACAATCGAAAGAACTTCTGATAAATGGGTTTTTACTTGATGTTGTAGATAAGATTACAGACTCAGAGGTTAAAAATTTAATTAAAAATATTATTGGATTAAAAGAATGAACATAAATAATATTAAAAAAGAATTTCCAATTTTCGATGAAAAAATTCAGAATAATGATCTAGTTTATTTAGATAGCGCTAACTCATCTCAAAAACCCAAAGTTGTTTTAGATAGAATTAATGATTTTTATTCCAAACAATTTTCGAATGTTGGTAGAAGTATTCATTATCTAGCTGTTGCAGCAACAAATTTATATGAAAATACAAGAACTTCCGTTCAAAAATATATTAATGCTAAAGATAAAAATGAAATCGTATTTACTAAGGGTGCTACAGAAGCTCTAAATCTGGTAGCAAACACTCTAGGTCAGGCAGTTTTAGAACCTAATGATGAAATTCTAATTACAGAGTTGGAACATCACTCTAACTATGTTCCATGGCATTTCTTAAGAAAATCTAAAAATATTAAAATTAAGTTCGCGGAGATAGATGAGGATGGAGATATTCCGATTGAAAATATAGAGAAAGAAATCACAAATAAAACTAAGGTAATAGCTATTACTCATTTATCAAATGTTACTGGTGCAGTTTTACCAATAAAAGAAATAACTCAATTAGCACACTCGAAGGGTATAGTTGTAGTGGTAGATGGATGTCAGGGAGGACCACATTTAAAGTTAGATATGCAAGACTTAAATTGTGATTTCTATGCAATTTCATGTCATAAAATGTATGGGCCCACAGGACTTGGAGTCTTGTATGGAAAAAAGAAATGGTTAGAGCAACTTCCACCATATCAAGGAGGCGGAGGAATGATAAATGAAGTAAAAAAAGATAGAATTTCTTACGGTGAACTTCCAAATAAGTATGAAGCTGGAACAATGGCAACAGCACAAGTAATTGCTTTTGATCAGTCCATAAAGTTTTTGGAAAGTATTGGGATTGAAAACATAGTAAAGCATGAAAAGGAATTAATAGAGTATGGTCAAGAAATTTTAAGAAAGAATAATTCTGTTAAATTAATTGGAAATCCCAAAGAGCGAGGTGGTGTTTTATCTTTTACCGTAGAAGGAGTTCATCCACACGATATTGCTACTATTTTAGATGAAACAGGAGTTGCTATAAGAGCAGGCCACCATTGCTGCCAAATACTTCATGATAAATTAGGGATACCTGCAAGTGCGCGAGCATCTTTAGGAGTTTATAATACTAAAGATGATTTAGATAAATTAAACGAAGGAATTAACAACTGTAAAAAAATTTTTGATTTAAAATGAATTTAAAAGAATTATATCAAGAAATAATTTTAGAACATGGAAAAAATCCCAGAAATTTAGGGAAAACAGAAAACTTTAATAAAGACGCGAAGGGCAATAATCCGCTATGCGGAGATAACGTGCACGTGTATCTAAAACTAAACGACCAAAGAAAAGTTGAGGATATTTCTTTTGAAGGAAGTGGGTGTGCAATATCTATGGCTTCAGCTTCTATTATGACTGATTTGATTAAAGGAAAAAGTGATAATGAAGCTAAAGAAATAATTGAGGATTTTTTAGGAATGATTAAAGAAAATCCTGAACTTAAAAATAAGATTTTAAAAGAAGATGATAAAACAAAATTGATGTGTTTATCAGGCGTTAAACAATATCCCATGAGAGTTAAATGTGCTACATTATCCTGGCACACTTTAGTGTCAGCAATGGAAAATGACGGAAAAGAAATCAGCACAGAAAATTAATTATGGATGTGAAAAATAAAATAATTGAAGAAATTAGAAAAATCTACGATCCAGAATTACCAGTGAATATATATGAACTTGGATTAATTTATGATATTAAAGTAGATGGTAGTAAGGCTGAAATTAAGATGACACTAACAACACCAAATTGTCCAGTAGCTGAAAGTTTACCTAAAGAGGTAAAAGAAGGTGCAATGCAGGTAGAGGGAATAGATGATGTAGATCTTCAACTAGTTTGGGACCCACCATGGACAAAAGATATGATGTCAGATGCTGCTAAATTAGAGTTGAACTTATAATGGGTCAAATAATTAAATTAAGCGATAATGCTGCTTCAAGAATAAAAGAAATCATGTCTAATGCTGAAAAAAATGCAGTTGGTGTGAGAGTATCTGTAAAATCAGGCGGCTGTGCAGGCATGTCATACGTGATGGAATATTCAAAAGAGGTCAATCCAAACGATGAGTTGATTGAGGATAAAGGAGTAAAAGTTTACATTGATGCAGCAGCGGTTATGTATCTTCTAGGTACAGAGATGGATTATAAAAAAGAGGATTTTTACTCTACATTTGTTTTTAATAATCCTAACGAAACTGAAAGGTGTGGCTGCGGAGAATCCTTTAAGGTTTAACAGCTATAATACATTTCAAATTCAATTGGATGCGGAGTATGTTCGAAATTATGAATTTCCTCATACTTTAATGCAATGTAAGCATCAATTTGATCATCAGTGAATACGTTACCTTGTTTTAAGAAATCTCTATCTTTATCAAGACTTTCCATTGCTTCTCTTAAAGATCCACAAACAGTTGGGATTTTTTTAACTTCGTCCTCAGACAACGCATAAAGGTCTTTATCAAATGATTTACCTGGATCAATTTTATTTTTAATTCCGTCTAAACCAGCCATTAACATTGCAGCAAAAGTTAAATAAGGATTTCCAGCTGCATCACCAAATCTAATTTCACATCTAGCTGCCTTTTTACTCAAAGTAATAGGAATTCTACAAGATGCTGATCTATTTCTTGCTGAATAAGCTAATAAAACTGGAGCTTCAAATCCTGGGATTAGTCTTTTGTAACTATTCGTTGTAGCATTTGAAAAAGCGTTAATTGCTTTTGCATGTTTTAAAATTCCACCTATGTAGTTTAAAGCTGTATCAGATAATCCTGCATATTTGTCACCAGAAAATAATGCAGTATCACCTTTCCAAATTGACTGGTGAACGTGCATACCTGAACCGTTATCACCCTTAACAGGCTTTGGCATAAATGTAGCTGTTTTACCAAATGAATTAGAAACCATGTGAACAGCATATTTATAAAGTTGTAAGTTATCAGCTTGATCTACAAGAGTTCCAAAGTACATTCCAAGCTCGTGTTGACTTGGTGCAACCTCATGGTGGTGTTTCTCTACCTTAATGCCCATTTCTTTCATTGCTTTTAAATATTCGCTTCTCATGTCTTGTTCACTATCAACTGGTGGAACAGGAAAATAACCACCTTTGATACCTGGTCTATGACCTAAATTTCCATTTTCATATTCTTTACCGGTATTGTAAGGACCTTCCTTACTATCTATTTTAAATCCAGTTTCATTCATATCATTTTTAAATCTTACATCATCGAATACAAAAAATTCCGCCTCAGGACCAAAAAATGCTTTATCTCCTATACCTGAACTTTTTAAGTATGCCTCAGCTTTTTTGGCTGTCCCTCTTGGATCTCTCTCATAAGGATCTTTTTTTATTGCATCTAAAATATCACAAAATAAATTCAATGTATTATGAGATGTAAATGGATCTACTATTGCTCTTGATGTATCTGGTTTAAGGATCATGTCAGACTCGTTAATTGCTTTCCAACCTGCAATTGATGATCCATCAAAAAAAATTCCTTCGTTTAACATTTCATCATCGACCATATTTGCATCCATGGTTACATGTTGTAATTTACCTCTAGGATCAGTAAATCTTAAGTCTACGTATTCAATATCTTTATCTTTAATAGTTTTTAATACATCGTTTGAACTCATGTTATCTCCTTTATAATTCTGGACCTTGTGATATCAAATAAAGACTGTTAAATAATGTTCTTTTACTTTATATCACCTATGCACTTATCACATGAGTTTACAATCAAACTTAAAAAAAAACTAACACTCATAAGTTGAATAATGACATTAATAGACAAAGAACCAGTACAAAGAGTTCAGAAAATATTGAAAGAATTTGACACAAATTCTGAGATAATTGTTTTAAAGAGTTCAGCAAGGACTGCTCTTGAAGCCGCTAGATCTTTAAATTGCGAAGTTGGTGCGATCGTCAAAAGTTTACTTTTTAAAACTGAGCAAAACTTTACTTTATGTCTTGTTGCTGGAGATAAAAAAGCCTCACTTAATAAGATTAAAAAAATTTTAAATATGAAAGATGTATCCATGGCTTCAGCTGAGGATGTTAAAAATGTTACAGGTTTTACCATAGGGGGTGTATCACCAATTGGTCATTCAAACAAAATTGATATTTTAATAGATCTTTCTTTAGATAGATTTAAGGAATTATTTGCTGCAGCGGGTCATCCTAACTGTATATTTAAAATTAGTTTTGAGAACCTGAGTAAAATTACCAAAGGATCAGTCAAAGAATTAGTAGAATGACACAGCCAAAATTATTAGATTATTTATTACTAGTTTTGTTAGCACTAATTTGGGCTTCTGCTTTTTTTAATATTAAAATTGCAACTTATTCATTTGGACCAGTAACAATTGCTTTTTTAAGAGTTTTTTTTGGAGCTATACCCGTTTTAATACTTTGTTACTATAAGGATATAAAGATAGAAGCATTTTCAAAAGATTGGTATTGGTTTGCCTTAATAGGTTTTATAAATCTAGTTGCACCTTTTTTTCTTATCGCTTATGGAATCAAATCTGTCCAAAGTAATTTAGCAGCAATTTTAATGTCTACTACACCCTTAAGCTCAACTGTATTAGGTCATTTTTATACAAAAAATGAGAAGTTCAACCTTATCAAAACCTTTGGAATTTTGGTTGGTTTTTCTGGAATCCTCTATTTATTTTCAGATAATCTATTGATTGATGAGAATAATTTCATATCTGCTTTATTAATACTCTTAGGCTCTACCTGTTATGTAATTGGTGGTGTTTTAACTTTAAAAATAAGTAAAAAGAAGAATGAAAACGTAACTGGCTCTATATTAGTTTGGGCAACGATTATTTTGATACCATTAGTAAGTTTTATAGAACAACCATGGAATGTAGTTCCTAGGCTCGACTCAACAATTTCAGTAATTTATTTAGGACTTGTTTCAACAGGAATGGCTTGGCTTTTAAGATTTAGAATTTTAGTAAACAATGGCTTAATTTTCCAATCACAAGTATCTTATCTAATTCCTATTTTTGGAACTATTTTAAGTTATATATTCTTAAAAGAATTAATTACTACAAAAGTACTAATTTCTTTAATTGCGGTTTCAGTTGGTATTTATTTTGTGAGAAAAGCGGATTACAAAAAAATTATTTAAGCGATGCAAAAGCTTTGATATGTTGGGGACTTGTTTCACAGCACCCACCTAAAATAGTAGCACCTTCATTCTTAAATTTTTTCACAAACTCAAACATTTTTTCTGGAGATAAATCATCTCTTTTACCTAAAAACTTATTAGGTTGTAAGTAATCATTCTTTTTATCGTTTATATTTAATGGTGTAGTTTTTAAATATCCATTTAACTTAAAACCAAATGGAATACCCAAATTTTTAATTTCTTTAAAATTTAAATCGTAATTTTCTGGGGAAATACATGAAAGAATAACACCAAGTGTTTTCTCTTTTTTAAAAATATTTTTTAATTCTGAAATTAGCTCTCCGCTTGGCATTTTAGTGCCCTCAGAAATATGTGCTCCTATCAAATAAGGTTTATTGAATTCTTGTATGCTATCAATTGCAATCTTTATTTCTTTTAAACTACTTAAAACGTCAAAATAAAAAAAATCTACATAAGGATTTAATATTTTTGCCTGATTAAAAAAGTCTGTTTTTATCTCACCCTCAGATCTATCGTCAACTTTATAAGTTGAATTTTGAGGGGGCAATCCTCCAGCGACTAAAACTTTGGGAAAATAATCCTTTGTTCTTTTTGCAATTTCTCCTGCTTTTTTATTTAAATATTCAAATTTATTATCTATGTTATTTTCTTTTAATCGAACTTTTCTAGTTGCAAATGTATTTGTAACGATGACCTCTGCGCCTGCTTTGATATAATCTAAATGGGCGTTTAACAAAAGATCATGATAATTCTTATTTAATAAGGCACTTGCACTCCACAAACTTCCTTTAGGTTCCATTCCTCTTGATAAGAGTTCTTGACCCATTCCACCATCTAAAATTCTTGTTTGTTTAAAAAAATTTATATCCATTTAGAAATCACTAATTGCATAAAAAAAAATATTAATCACCTGATTTATAGACACAATATGTAGTAGTCGTACAATCTTGAGTAGAAATTTAAATTATAAGAAATAGACACTGATCAAGATTGCTAGTTTAATAAGTTAATGGCTATTAAAAGAAAAAAAATAGCAAAAAAAAAGACCAAAAAAAAAATTAAGTTGGTCAAAACATCTAGAAAAAAACTTAAAACAAAAAGTAAAGTTAGACGCAAAACGTCTGCGACCAAGAAACGTTTAAGTAAATCTAGAAAAAACAATAACGTAAAGTTAACTAACAAAAAAAAGAGGAGAAAAAAAATGAGTGCAGAAGCAATGAAAGTGTCATCTGTATTAGATACTTCTCATTTAAAGGTGAAATTTCCGTTTAAAGCTAAGTATGGAAACTACATTAACGGAAAATTTGTAGAGCCTAAATCTGGTAAATATTTTGATAATGTTAGCCCGATTTCTAATGAGAAAATCTGTTCAGTAGCACGATCAAATGAACAAGACGTTGAGGCAGCATTAGATGCAGCTCACGCAGCTTTCGTTGAGTGGGGAAAAACTGACATCACTACAAGATCAAATCTCTTGTACAAGATCGCTGATGTTTTAGAAAAAAATCTAAACTTATTAGCAGTTGCTGAATGTTTAGATAATGGAAAACCTATCAGAGAATGTATGGCAGCAGATTTACCACTGGTCGTTGATCATTGGAGATATTTTGCTGGAGTTATTAGAGCAGAAGAGGGATCTATTGCTGAAATAGCTAATAATCAATACTCATACAACTTTCATGAACCACTAGGTGTAGTTGGTCAAATAGTTCCATGGAATTTCCCATTATTGATGGCTACATGGAAATTAGCACCAGCACTAGCTGCCGGAAATTGTTCGGTTTTAAAACCAGCTGAGCAAACACCAGCATCAATCATGGTAATGATGGAACTTATTGGAGACTTATTACCTCCAGGGGTTGTCAATATTGTGAGTGGTTTTGGATTAGAAGCAGGTAAGCCTCTAGCATCTTCCAAAAGAGTTGCTAAGGTTGCATTCACTGGTGAAACAACTACTGGAAGATTAATCATGCAGTATGCTGCACAAAACATAATTCCAATTACATTGGAATTAGGTGGAAAATCTCCTAACATTTTCTTTGAAGATATCATGGAAAAAGATGATGACTTCTTTGATAAGTGTATAGAAGGTTTTGTAATGTTTAATCTAAACCAAGGTGAGGTTTGTACTTGTCCAAGCAGAGCTTTAGTTCAAGAGTCTATCTATGATAAATTCATGGAAAGAGCTATTGCAAGAACAAAAGCTGTTGTTCAAGACAATCCTTTAAAAATGGAAACTATGATTGGAGCTCAAGCCTCAGTAGAACAGATGGAGAAAATTAAATCTTTCTTAGATATTGGTAAGAAAGAGGGTGCAAATGTTCTAACTGGTGGAAGTGAAGCTAAATTGAATAGTGGCCTAGAAAAAGGTAACTACATTCAACCTACTATTTTTGAAGCTAACAACAAGATGAGAATCTCTCAAGAAGAGATTTTTGGACCAGTTGTATCAGTGATCAAATTTAAAGATGAAGCAGAGGCATTAAAAATTGCTAATGATACTCTTTATGGTTTGGGAGCTGCTGTATGGACTAGAAATGGTAATATAGCTCACAGAATGGGTAGAGCGATACAAGCAGGAATAGTATGGACAAATTGTTATCATGCTTATCCAGCACACTCGCCATTTGGTGGTTATAAACAATCAGGAGTTGGAAGAGAAACTCATAAAATGATGCTTAATCATTACAGACAGAATAAGAACTTACACGTTTCTTATGCTGAAAAGAAATTAGGCTTCTTTTAAACAAATAATATATACTGGTCCATGATTCGACATCATGGGCCAGAGAAAAAATATGAAAGTATCCGCAACTCACTCAGCGTTAAGCTTACTATCAGAATTAAAAGAGAGGTATGGTGAAAAGTTAATGTTTCACCAATCAGGAGGTTGTTGCGATGGGAGTGCACCCATGTGTTTTCAAGAAGGAGAATTTCCTTTAGGTGATAACGATATAAAGTTAGGAGAAATTGGTGGAGTTCCGTTTTATATGAATGGTGATCAATATGAAAAGTGGAAACACACAGATCTTACAATAGATGCCGTAAAGGGTATTGGTGGAATGTTCTCGCTGGATAATGGCACAGGTAGACGATTTTTGACAAAATCTGAGATATGTCTCGTGGTGGACAACGATAATCCTAACCACTAATTTTATTTCTTTAATTTTGCTGTAAATTTTAAATCTTCATTTTTAAAGAGAGATTTATTTTTCTCAATATATTCGTCCATTAAAAGACTTTTTTCATTATCAAATTCAATGACTTTTCTATTGTTTAGATCAACGTGAAGAGCAAGCACTTCAATAGTAGAAGCTAAAAATTTTTTTTCTTTGTGTACCATTTCAATTTTGTATTGAAGACGTTTTTTATCATGATCAAAATAAACCAAATTAATTTCTACTTCATCATTTAGTTTAAGCTCTTGATTATAAGTCATGTGGGATTCAACAATCATTGTACTCTTGCCAGAGGTTTTTGCTGAATTTTCTCCCATTTTAAATTTATCATTTAAAACATCAGCACCATATTTATCAAAAATTAAAAGATAATATGAAACATTAAGATGATTATTATAATCGATCCAATCTTTAATGATTTTCTGAGAACTTAAAAAAATTGACATAGGTTTTTGAATTAACTTTCATCCACGCCTGAAAGTTTAATCAGGCATGGATAAATTTTGATTATTGACCTACACCTTTGTACTTCTGAGCAATTTTTGCAGCGTGAGCAGCAATATCATTTAGATTTGTTTCTTCTAAAATCACAAGATTACATAAAGTTCCACTTGCTTCGGTTGCCATTTTAATTCCAGCACCTTGTTCAAAGCTACCTTCAAACACAGCCATAAAATCATAAGCACCTCTTAGTCCGCAAAATGATACCATCTTTGCCCCTACTGCTTCTGCAGCAATTTGAGCAGCCTTTGATCTATCCGACCCAGGATCTTTACAGAAACCTTGAAAGCCTTGTGTAGTATAATTTCCTAAAGCATAAAATTTTGCCATAGAGTCTCCTTTTGTTAATTGTTTATGTTAGCATTGATAAACAAATTTTTTAATAGCAAAAATTACACAGTAGACACAACCTACAGTAATGCTAAGTTAAATACATGTACGAAAAATTTGGGCAATTTATTGATGGTAAATGGTGTCAGTCATCTGACAAATCAACATATGAAGTAATAAACCCAGCTAACGAGGAAGTGATAGGACACGCATCAAAAGCTACTGCTCAAGATGTTGATCGAGCATTAAAGTCAGCAGAAAAAGGATTAGAAGTTTGGAAAAAAACTGCTCCATGGCAAAGATCTTATATTATTAGACGCATTGCAGATAAAATGAGAGAGAAGCAAGACGTGCTTGCAAAATGGATGACTTTAGAAGTTGGAAAACCTTTTGCAGAGGCCAAAGGTGAAGTAGGGGGTGCTGCAGATATATTTGAATGGAATGCCGAAGAAACAAAAAGAATTTATGGACAAACAGTTGAAAGTAGATTTGAAGATACTAGAGTGCATGTATACTATCAACCAGTTGGTGTTGTTGCAGCATTAACACCTTGGAATTTTCCAGCAGTTTTGTCAGCAAGAAAAATTTCAACTGCTTTAGCAGCTGGCTGTTCAGTAATAGTTAAACCCGATGTAATTACTCCTGGTATTGTAATGGAAATGGTTGATATCTGTAGAGAATGTGGTGTGCCCCCAGGTGTTGTTAATCTTTTATCAGGTGATCCACCAAGTATTGCACAACAACTAATAGCCTCTGATATTATAAAAAAAATTTCAATAACAGGATCTTCAAGAGTTGGAAAATTAATATTAAAACAGGCAGCCGATAAAGTTCAAAGAGTTACAATGGAACTTTCAGGTCATTCACCTTTTATAGTATTCGATGATGCCAATATTAAAAAAGCTGCTGATATGGCAATTGCCGCAAAATTTAGAAATAATGGGCAAGTCTGCATATCTCCCAATAGATTTTATATTCATGAAAGTAAGAAAGATGAATTTGTAAATTTGTTTATCGAAAAAACAAAAAAATTAAAAATTGGGGATGGTATGGATCCCACAACAAAATTGGGTCCATTAACTACAAAAAAAAGATTAAATGAAATTGAGGAACTAGTTGAAAAAACAAAACAAGAAGGTGCTAAAGTTTTACTAGGCGGCAAAAGACCTGCTGGTTTTAATAAAGGCTTCTTTTATGAACCCACTATATTTGATGATGTTAAGGATGATTTTACTATCATGAAACAAGAGCCATTTGGACCATTAGTTCCTATGTTATCTTTTAATTCTTTTGATGATGTTATCAAAAGAGCCAATAACCATGAACTTGGATTATGCAGCTACGTTTGTACTAGCTCTATGGAAACTGCTCACCTTGCCTCTGAACATTTAGAGACAGGTTCAGTGGCAGTAAATACCCCAATGGTTGCATTAGCTGAGGCACCTTTCGGAGGAATTAAGCAAAGCGGATATGGTCGTGAAGGTGGATCAATGGCTATTAAAGATTACCTAAATATAAAGTATACCCATCTTGGTATCAAAGGGTAGTTAATGAAACTTTTAAGGGTTGGAGAACAAGGTAAAGAAATACCTGCAATTATTGACAGTAAAAATAATTTACGAAATTTATCTAAAATTATAAACGATTTTACACCTGAAAATTTAAATTTTGAAATTTTAGATAAAATAAAAGAGTTAAATTTAAACTCTCTTCCTTTAATTAATAATAATCAAAGAATAGGACCTTGTGTAATTAAACCAGCAAATTTCATAGCAATTGGTTTAAATTATAAGGCTCATGCTGAAGAAACTAATTCTGATGCTCCAGAAGAGCCAATCGTTTTTAATAAATCACCAAATTGTATTATTGGACCCAATGATAATATTGTAATACCAAAAAAATCAAAGTCTTTAGATCATGAAGTTGAAATTGCATTAATCATTGGAAGTAGAGCTAAATATATAAAAGAAGATGAAGCACAAGATTATGTATTAGGTTACTGTATTTGTAATGATATAAGTGAGAGAGAATGGCAAAAAGACAGAGGCGGTCAATGGGTAAAAGGAAAATCTGGAGATACCTTTGGTCCATTGGGTCCTTACTTGGTTACAAAAGATGAAATAGATGATTTGTTTAATCTAAATTTATCATTAGATCTTAATGGAAAAAGAAGACAAACTGGTAATACTAGTTTAATGATATTTAATTTTAATTTTTTAATTTCACATATAAGTCAATTTTTAACTTTAATGCCAGGCGATGTGATTACAACCGGCACACCAGCAGGAGTTGGAATGGGAATGAACCCACCAGATTATTTGAAAGAGGGTGATGAAATAATTTTAAGAGTTGATAAGCTTGGCGCACAAAAATCAAAAATTGTTAAAGAGGAATAATGATTGAATTAATAATTGCTTTTGGTGCTGGATTGATAAGTTTTTTGTCACCGTGTGTTTTACCACTCATACCGGGTTATATTTCATATATTTCTGGTAGTTCAATTAATGAGCTTGTAGATAAGAAAAATATCAATTTATTTCCTATTATTTTATTTACAGTTGGTTTTTCCTTAGTTTTTATAATCTTTGGAGCAGCCTCAACTTTTTTAGGACAAATATTTTTAGAAAATTCTTATGAGTTAAGAATAGCTGCGGGATTAATAATTATTATCTTATCTCTTCATATAATTGGCATAATAAATCTAAAATTTTTAAATTACGAAAAAAGAATTCAAACAAATATTAATAAAAGTGTTTTTAGTCCTATATTAATAGGAATGGCTTTTGCATTTGGGTGGACACCATGTATCGGACCTATTTTAGGATCAATTTTAGTGTTAGCAGCGACTGAACAAAGTTTAAGCCAAGGAATATTGTTATTATCTTTTTATTCTGTTGGATTAGCGCTACCTTTTATTTTATCGGGTTATTTAATACAAAGGTTTCTTATATTTTCAAAAAACTTCAGAAAAAATATTAATCTAGTCTCAAGAATAGGAGGAATAATACTATTAATCACTGGTATTTTGATATTAACTAATCAATTACAAGCCTTAGGATATTATTTACTAAATATTTTCCCTTTCCTACAAAATTTTGGTTAAATTAAATTATGAAAATTTATCAAATAGACTCTAGTGCGAGAAAAGATGGCTCAACCTCAAGAGCTTTAGCGAAAAAACTTTTAAATAAAATAAAAAAACCTGGGGATGAGGTTATCTATAGAGATCTAAATGATGAGATGGTTTTTGTATCTAATTTGACAGAGTCAGGAATGAAAATAGATCCTAAGGATCAAACAGAAACACATAAAAAAATGTTTAAGCTTTCAGATACTCTTGTAAGGGAATTGAAAGAAAGTGATATCATAATTATATCTGCCCCAATTTACAATTATGGACCTCCTGCAACCTTAAAAGCTTGGTCCGATCTTGCTGCTAGAATTGGGGAAACCTTTAAATTTAAACCGAATGGAAGGAGAGAGGGTTTATTAAAGAATAAAAAAGCTTATTTAGTAATTACTTCAGGAGGTACCAAGCTTAATAGTAATGAAGATTTTCTTACTCCTTGGTTAAAGTTTATTTTAAACTTTTTTGGCATAGAAAAGGTAGAGGTAGTAAGTGCTGATCAAATGTCACTAGATTATGAAAAATCAATAAGAGATGCTGAAAAACAGATAGAAAATATATCTTAATAGTTAAATTTTCTCTTTAAATGTTTTAGTCTTCCTTCGGTACTATCGTAGTCAATATAACAACCCTGAAGAAAGCGATTACCTTCGCTTGCATCATACTTGGTTCTGCCATGTAATAATCTATAATTGTCCATCATTAATAAGTCTCCAGGTAATAATTTAAATTCAATTTTATAATTTTCAGAATTATATAGCTCAGACAATTTTTTTCTCGCAGAATAAAATAACTCTAATTTCTCTTTGTCTATTAGAGGAACAAAATCTAGCCTGGGACTGAAGCGAACTTGTTTAAAATTTCCACTTTCATCTAATTTAATCATTTCAGCCCAGTCCTCTAAAACTATCGTTTGATCTATAAATTGAAATCGTATTTTAATTTCCGTTAACATTTTATAGTAATCTGGAAAATCTTGTTTGAGTTTCTCAGATACAGTGTATCCATCAACAAGAGTTGATAAACCACCAGTTACCTCATTTTCAATGCATTGAAGAATTTGAATACATGGCACAGGATTTCTATAAGGGTTATCAGTATGGGGGGCCAGATCTAAAGATGTATAAGCTAAATCATTTGGGTTTGGTTTTGATTGTACATTAAAAAATTCCCCAAAGTTTGTTCGCCTAACACTACCGATTGAGTTAGCAAACTTTACAATAAAATTATCTTTTGTAGGTACATTTTTAAAGATTACAAAACCATATTGATAAAAATTTATTAAAGCTTTGTACATTTCATAGGTCTCAAATAAATCTTCATCAAACTCGAAAGTATTTTGCTCGCTGAATGAAGAGTCCCATTTCATTTTTTCTATTTGTTTAATTTCATTGATATTAGAAAATTCTTTAAAAATATCGATAACAGAAATTTTTGTTGAAGCACCGTCATTAAAATTTACCTCTAAGAAATCACTGGATAAATTTAAGTCTTTTATTTTTATATTTTCTTGTAATTGAGTAGGATCAAATAATCGTTGTTTAGTTGATTTATCAACAAAATTTTCTCCATTTACTCTCTCCCTTAGCCAAAAAGGATGAATTTCTTTTTTAAAACCCTTACTTTCAAAAAATACCTTATTATTTTTTAACTCCAATTTCATTTAATTTTGAATCATTATTAAAAATTAAGCTTTAATCAATGGTAATAAAATAGTATTAGAGCGATGTGCAAATTGTAAAATCATCAGATTATAAACTTTATTCTAAATTTATTGAAAATTTAGCTTATAAATTGACAAGATTTTATTATTCAAAACTAAACAAATCCTTCAAAGTATCCAATAAACTTAAAAGTGGCTATGATCCAGTGACAACTGCCGACAGAGCTTTTGAAAGATTTATAAGAAATGAGATTAAAAAAAAATTTCCGAATCACCAAATTATAGGTGAAGAATTTGGCACGAAAAAAACTAAAAGTGATTACTCTTGGATTATTGATCCAATAGATGGAACCAGATCATTTGTGATAGGAAACCCAACATGGAGCAATTTAATATCTCTTAATTATAAAGGTACTCCAATTTTAGGACTCGCGAATTTTCCAATTCTTAGAAAATTTTATTTTAATACCTCATATAATTCTTCATATGTTTCAGAGAATGGAAAAAAAAGGAAAATACTCGTCAACCAAAAAGCAACTTATTCAAATATGAAATTATCTGCAGCTTTTCATGGAAGTTTATCACTAAATAATCAAAAAAAAATTCCTCAAATTTTAAAGAGGATGCAATTTCCTTGTTCGGATGCTTTAAGTTATTCACATCTAGCCGAGGGTAAACTTGATGTCGTTATTCAATGTGGAAATAAAATTTGGGATATTCACGCCTTAATTCCAATTATTGAAGCTGCGAAAGGTTTAGTTTCAACTTGGAAAAATGATAATGCTAAGAAGGCTGGGAATATTATTTGTTCAGCTAATAATAGTTTGCATAAAAAAATGCTTAAAATATTAAAACCAGTTTCTAACTAGTTTTACCTAAAGTATTTAATAGAATTACTCCAATAATTATTAAACTAATTCCAATTATTCCGTAAAGGTTTGGAATTTGTTGATATTTAAAAACTCCAAACAATGTTACTGCTGTTATTGTTAAACCTCCATAAGTTGCGTATGTAAAACCAACTGGAATAATATCCATGGCTTTTGATAAACAAAAAATACAAGCAATTATTGATATTATACAAAAAATAGTTGGAGTCAGGATTGTAAATCCATTAGTAGATTTTAAATACCCATTTGAAGTTATTCCTAAGATAATTGCTAATATGAGAAAAATATATCCTGAAAAATTACTCATTATAAAGAATAAAACTATTTAATAATTTTATCTACAATTTTTTGTACCATGGGTGCTACTAATGATATTGCAACTAATGCTACGGGCAAACTTATAGACCAAGCTTTGAAGAATCTCATATAGTACATTTCATCAAAACCTGTATTAATATATGTAATTATCAAAGTCATAATTAAACTCATACTGAAACTCATAAGACAGATAAATAAAATTTTAGTATATTTTTTTGGTAACATTATTTCTAAATACTTTGTTTTTGCAATTCTAGCATAAGTTTTTCAATCATTATCATAGGAGATTTCATATATGGATGAACCTTGTGAGCTTCAATATAACTATCAATAGCTTTTTGATAATTTTGTAAAGCAGTTTGTACTAAACCTTGACCTGTGAGTGCTCCGAAATGTCTTTTTTCAATATCCAGCACTTTATTTATGTCTGCTTGAGACATTTCATATTTACCCATCAAATATAATACTGTGGCTCTTTTATTCCAAGCTTCTGCCCAATTTGGATCTATTTCGATTACCTCTGTAAATATATTATAAGCATCCTCGAGTTTATTTTGAGACATCGAAGAAGATCCATCAGCCAAAAGATTTGTTAAACTATCTTTAGTAGGGTGGGTGATCCAAAGATCCCATATTTTTGACTCAATTTTTTCCGAATTTTCAAAATTTGCAGCTTTTTTTAATTGATCAAACAGTTCATCAATTTGTTTTTGATGTTTGTCATCAGCACATAAAGATGTTGTAAAAAAAATGAGAAAAAAAAATAAAATTTTCCTCACTTATTTGGACATTGGGGTAGCGCCGGTTTCTAAACTAACAATTTTTCCGTCTTTATATCTGTAAACTGCCATTACAGCTTCAACATTTCCGTCATTAAATGTAACCAAAGAATGGTGCACACCCACTTCATCATTTTCATATACAACTCTAGCTTTATCTTGATTTATATCTCCACTCATTGCCCATTTGATAACATCAGCTTTTCCTAAAGAATTTCCAGATTTATGCATCGTGAATTTAAAATCATCATGCAAAAGTTCATTCATAGTTGCTTCGTCTTTCTTGTCTATTGCATCAGTATATCTTTTTAATATCGACATCTTATACTCCTTTAATTATTATCCCGTTACTAATTGAGTTTTTTAAACGGATTTGTTTAATTGGTTTGTATTCATCAGAGTTATACCACTCTAAAGCTTTTTCGTAACTTGGAAATTTAATGACAACTGTTCTAGGATATTCCCAATTTCCTTCTAAAACTTTGGTTTCACCTCCACGGATTATATAGTCTCCACCAAATTTTTCGGCCAGTGGTTTAACTTTTTCAACATATTCCTTGTACTCTTCTGGTTTTTTTATCTCAATATTGAATATTGCGTAGCCTGACATTAAACGTAGATTTTATCAGATAAACCATAACAAAGCACTGCACTTAATATAGTCAAAAACATGGGTGCATAAATTGCTTCATCTGATGTTTTATCGGTGTGTCCAAGTTTATTTATTTTTGTACTATAGAAACCTACAATAAACGCTGAAAGGTTTTGTAAAAATATTAAATTAAAAAACGCCCAAGTTGCTTCTAAACCATTAGGTCGTATAAATCCTACATAAATAGCCATTACAGTTGAACCAATAAAAATAGAGCCAAAAAATCTCACAGCTCCTGCCCCTGTATCATGCATACCATATTGATTTAAAAAAGACTGCGTTTGAAACACACACCTAAATCCATAGTAAGCAAAACCTGCAAAGTGAATTACAAATAAAGATAAATAAATTATTCCATTAAATTTTTCTAACATTTTTAAAGTCCTTTAACTAAATATTGGTCTAATCTCATCTTCAATGGTACCTTCTATTGCAACTTCTTTTAACTGATCTAAAAGTTTTATATATTCAGGATCTGCAGACATGTTAGCGTCAGCATCATTATCACCTTCAAACATGGGTCCAATTAAAGTTTCCCTTATTGTTCTTGGGTCTCCGCCCATTTGAAAAGAGAAATAAACATCATGATTGGGGTAATGTTTTTTTCTTACTGCAGCTAAACCTTTCCCAATCTCCATTGCCTTTCCTAGGCCATCGTCTTTTACTCTCATTGTTCTTGTATAAATTACTTTCATTTTTTTTCCTCTTAAATTTAATTAAAAAAGTTTTGGAATATTCTAGGCGTTGTAATCCATTACATTATCTGTGCACTCAGTAAATTTATGAGGCTCAAAAAAGTCATTCATTGATGCTAATTGTTTATTAATAGCTTCTGGATTTTTACCTTTCCACCAACAAAACATTTGCATTGTATCTCCTGGAGTATTCCAAGTCATTTGACATGCTGCATCTTCACTAGTCATTGATTTTACAATATCTTCCATCTTCATTGATGCAACTGTCTCTGAAAATTTATCTTTCATCTCCTTTGATTTGAAAGTGTGAGTTACCATGTAATTTTTCATATTTTCTCCTTTATAGATTTATTTTAGATAGTTCAAATAATTGCGCACTTTCTACACACTCTGCATAGATAGCTTTTGCAGTAGGATTATTACCAGTTACAAATTCTTTCATTCCAGCTTCATTATGAACATTAACTTTAAATAACATCCCACTTTTATCTGGTATCATAGCGCCAATAGTTTTTTCAGGATAAGCAACACTTTTTCTGACACTCATACCTTCATCTGATTGCATCCAACCCATGAAAGTTTCTAATTTACCCTCTTTAAGTTTAAGATGTACTAACATTTCTTTTTCCATTTTCCTCCTTTTTTAATTTTATCTTATTGAATGATATATTTCTCCACCCAAGCTTCGAGCAACACCATATTTTTCCATTATTTCACCAAATTTTGGAAAGTAATCGTTTTTCATCGCATTTTCCACGTGACGTTTAACACTATCCATTGAGGTAA